>JALRIY010000214.1 GCA_023255285.1 Algoriphagus sp. | reverse complement strand
AGAAATTAACTTGGTCAATGACTAATTACGTGATAATGGGTGTTTTGAACTATCATAGGCAGTTTGTTCGTTACCAAGAAGACCAGCAACAAGCGATTTGGGACATGACCAGCCCAGAGATCCCTGTAAAGGTTGGTGTGATGGGGGTTGGAGCTTTAGGGGGCGATGTTCTTGATAAATTAAATGGACTTGGATTTGAGGTAGTAGGTTTTGGTCTTTCACCAAAGGAAGACTTTCGTTACTTGTATTTTTGCAAAGAGCAATTGAAGGAGTTTCTTTCCCAAGTCAATGTTTTAGTTTGTTTGCTTCCCTTAACTCCTGATACAGAGGGTATTTTAAATTTGCAGCTTTTTGAAAAATGCCAACCAGGCACGTATTTGATCAATGTTGCAAGGGGAAAGCATTTAGTTGAGGAAGACTTGCTTGAGGCATTGAATAAAGGGTACCTTGGGGGGGCATTACTGGATGTGTATCGAGTTGAGCCTTTGCCGAAGTCTCATCCATTTTGGATGGAAAAACGAATTCAGGTGACTCCCCATATTGCTTCCGTGACCAATCCTAAAGCTGCATCACCTCAAATAATTGAAAATTACAACCGGCTAAAAGCTGGACTCCCTTTACTAAATCTCGTGAGCCGCACGAGAGGTTACTAAATTTCAACCATGGCAGCTAACTTCACTATTTTATGTCCGATTGACTTTTCTGATTGTTCACTAAATGCTTTGGAGTATGCCTCCAAAATAGGTGAAAAGTACCAAGCACGGTTGATTGTATTTCATGTATTAAATAAGCAGGACTACCAAAAAATCGCGCCTTTGGATTTAGAAGGCCACTTCCAACTTGAATTTGTAAATCAAAAATTAAAGCAGCTTCAAGAAGCAGTCCTCCAAGAGAGTGTTCCCAATGGGCTTGAAGATTGTGTAATTGAAATTTCTGAAGGCCCTATTGTACAGCGAACCCTCGAGTTTTCGCAAAAAGTAAATGCGAATCTACTGGTGGTCGGAACAGAGGGGTTGAATGATTTTAAGGAACAGGTATTCGGGAGTAGATCTAGTAAGCTTGTCATGCAAACTGATCGTGATATTTTAGTCATTCCTAGGAAAGTGTATTTTAAGCGCCCACGAAAATTAGTCTATGCCACCGATTACGTGGAAGAGGATAAGGTGGCCATTCAAAAAGTGGTCGAGTTTGCGCGTTTTTTTGATTCAGAGATTGACATTGTGCACGTTTCTTCTAGATCGCGAGTAATTGATAAAGCGTTGCATAAAAACATGACAGAAGAAATAAGCCCTTTTGTGAATTACGAATTGGTCAACTACGTTCTTAAATCTTTTCGAGATGAATTGGCATTGGGATTGGAAAATTACCTACAGCTTGCAAAAGGAGATATGCTTGTGACTTTGAGCAAAAAGAAGGACTTTTTTGATCAATTGTTTGCAAAAAATCTTTCTCGAAAAATGTCTTATTTCCTTACCAAGCCCTTTTGGGTGATCAAAAGTGCCTAAATTCATTTTTTGTCAAAAAAAGCTCTCAAGAAACTCGAAAACTCAATTCGGGTTTCGGGTTTGGTAATCAATGCTTTAAGCGTAGAAAAAAAGAAAGCAACGGTTATTTTTTGAGGTTTAGAGACTTTTTTGACACTATTAGTTGAAGTAGGGGATTGTTTGGATTCTGTTGGACTCGCCTGTAGGATAGTCTCTTTTTTGGGAGGATAAGTAGAAAGGTCGTCCGCTTTGGTGAAATACGCGTTCGCTTTTTCCTTTCTTCCCAATTTCTCCTCCACTAAACCTAGGTTGTTGTAGGCAACTGCATCTTCAGGATCTAATTCGATGGCTTTTTCATAATCAGCGATTGCGCCCAAAAGATCGCCCATTCTATCTTTCAAATAGGCGCGGCTACTGTATCGGTAAGGATTTTTAGGGTCTAAATTGGCCGCTCGATCGAGTTCGTCTAAAGCGGCATCGTTTTTACCCAAGAGATGGAGCACTACCCCTCGATCACTGATGTAATCGGTATTGTAGGGCTCTAGCTCTACCAGTCTATCAAAGTCAGCCAATGCCTCTATTCCCTTTCCAAGTCGAGTTAAAGTCCGACCTCTGTAAAGGTAAAGCATCGGGTTTTCAAGTTCTTGCTGGATTAATGTGGTAAAGATTGCCAAGGCAGCCTCAAAATCACCTTCTTTGTACTTCAGTACTCCTTGTTCAAAATTCATGGCTTTAAAAATAGAGTTGCAAATTAAACCCAGATGATGGGATTTAAGTTTATTTGATTTGAAATTCTGTTCCGAAGGCCTTCATCTATTATCTTTAGGAACAAGAGAAATTTATAGTATGCCCCTACTCCCTGAAGCTGTATTAAAAGATTTAAAAGCGAAAAAAATTGCGCCGATTTATTTTTTGCAAGGAGATGAACCCTACTTCATTGACTTGATTAGTGATTTTTTGGAGAAAAATGCCATTCCAGAAGTTGACCGGGGATTCAATCAACTGGTACTCTATGGGAAAGAGGCAACAGTAAGCACGATACTTTCGCATGCGCGCAAATTTCCGATGATGGCAGATAAGCAATTGGTTCTTGTCAAAGAGGCACAAAATATTCCAGACTTAGGAAAAGAAGATGCCCAAAAGCTATTGTTGAGTTACTTGAGTAACCCGCTTCCAAGCACCATTTTAGTTTTTGCTTACAAACATAAAAAGCTGGATGGAAGAAGTAGTTTGAAGAAAGAACTAGAAAAAAAAGCTGTTTTTGTTGAGGCAGAAAAAATTAAAGACTGGAAGTTAAACGATTGGATTGAAAGTTATTTTAAGGAATTGGGTCACCAGATTGACCCCAAGGCCAGCCAACTATTGGCAGACTCAATTGGAAATAATTTGGAAGTGATGACCAATGAAGTAGGTAAGATGATGCTAAATTTCAACGAGTTCACTCGTTTTACAGTAGATCATATCTCCAAATACATAGGAATTCATAAGGAATACAACAATTTTGAATTGACAAAGGCTATAGGCTATCGAGATGTCAATAAAGCCAATCTTATTGTTCATTATTTCATTCAAAACCCAAAAAATCACCCAGTTATCCCTATTTTTTCCTTGTTGTATAGTTACTTTTCAAGGATTGCCTTAGTGCATCGAGCAGGTTCAATTGCTGAAAGTCAACTTGCTTCAGTCATCGGAGTCAATCCTTATGGAGTAAAAGAATACGTGATTGCAGCGAAAAATTACAAGTTAGGCAAGGTAATTGATGTATTTGGATACCTAAAAGAAGCAGATCTTCGTTTTAAAGGAGTGGAGTCAGGTAGTATGAGCGAGGGTGAAATTCTCCGAGAACTGGTCTTTAAAGTAATGCACTGAAATTTAAACATCCCATGAAATATTACTTGGTTTTGTTTGCAGGACTAGGATTCACTATGAATTCCTTTGCACAATCTTCGCTTTACCAAACCAGCCCACAAGCAATTTTAGATCATACCAGAAGTTTGTACGATCAGGAAGTATTTGCTGCTACTTTTTATGACAATGCCCGGCTACTAACAGCTGATTTGTCCATTTTTCAACAAAAACAAGCAGAATTGTATCGTGCCTTAGCAGCGATTCAGTTGCAGCGGAAAGATGGTCTTGGACTTTTGAAAGCCTTTTGTCAGGATTATGCAGGAAAGCCAGGCGTGGCCTATGCGGCCAACTTTCTAGGCGACTATTATTTCCAGCGAAAAAGGTATTTAGAGGCTATAGAAGGGTTTCAATTGGCCCCTATGAACCTTAGAGAAGAGGGGGTACGAGGAGAGATCAGTTTCAAATTGGGGTATAGTTTTTTTCAGGTAGCAAACTACGATTCTGCAGCGGTTTATTTGAATCAAGTCAAAAACTCAAATTTACCTATTGCATCGGACGCCTTGTATTACAGTGGAT
>JALRIY010000213.1 GCA_023255285.1 Algoriphagus sp. | reverse complement strand
CCCGGGGCCGGTCTGCTTCTGCCAACTCAAAAATTCTAAGGGGAGCGTTTGGATACATAGGTAGGTTAAAAAGTAATTGGATTATCCGCAATTATACCAGGTGTTCAAAGTCAGGCTTAAATCCTGCGGATAATCGTCGACAGCTTACTGTCGACAGTCCACAGCTCACTTAATTGATCCTCAAACCTAATTTTCTTAGCAATAAAGCGGATATGCTTAAGAATTGAAATAAATCTACATAAAAAAGGGCATAAAAAAACCCTGCTGGTAGGCAGGGTTTCAAAAGTTGATGGGAAGTAAATTATCCCAAAGCGCTTACTACTTTAGCCAATCTTGACTTCTTGTTGTTTGCGTTGTTCTTGTGAATGACATTTTTCTTAGCCAGCTTATCCAACATAGAAGAAACTTTTTTGTACAACTCCATCGCTTCCACTTTATCGGTAGCCGCCTTCAATCTTTTGATAAAAGTACGGGTGGTCTTAGCCTGATATCTGTTTCTCAAACGCTTTACGTCGTTGGCGCGAATTCTTTTAAGAGCTGATTTATGATTTGCCATAGCTAGTTAATTTTCTAATTCTTTTCCGAGTCCTATTTTGAACGGGAATGCAAAGTTATCGGAAATAATTAATTCTGCCAAAGGAATTTTAAACATTCCTTTCCAAACAGCTTGACTTTGACTAGAGAATTCCAAATTAAATGGGAGAATAGGCCAAAAAAGGGTTTTTTGGCTCTATTTATTCAAAAAAATCAAGTAGATTCATTCATGAATTTTTTAATCTTTTCTTTGATAGCCAATTTCTTTTTCCTACCTCCCAAGTTTTTCTGGGGCTTTTACGGACATGCCTTAATCAATAAGCAGGCAGTCTTCTCCTTACCTCAAGAGATGCTCGTCCTGTACAAAACTGAATTACGCTACCTTGCTGATCATGCTGTAAATCCTGATCGCAGGCGTTACGCGGTCAAGGGGGAGGCTGAAAAGCACTACATTGACTTGGACCATTACCCAGATAGTGTACGCTACCGGCTTCCAAAATACTGGGCAACCGCATTGGAACAGTACCCCGAAGACTCCCTACGAGCCCACGGCATCGGACCCTGGTCTACCTACCTTAGTCTCATCAGCTTAACCAAAGCACTTGCAGCACGAGACAAGGCCGCCATTCTCCGCTTATCGGCAGACCTCGGTCACTACCTCGGGGACTTGAATGTCCCTTTGCACACCACCAAAAACTACAATGGTCAGTTGACCGGACAACTAGGCATCCATGGATTCTGGGAGAGTAGGGTGCCCGAGTTGCTTGCAAAAAATTACTCCTATTGGGTAGGCAAGGCAGACTATGTACCTGACCCTCAGCAGGCACTTTGGGAGGCTGTTGTTCGAGCTCATGCTCAGGTAGACACGGTTTTGTCAGTTGAAAAAAGATTAACTAAAACCTTTTCTGATGGCCAAAAATACAGTTACGAGGAAAGAAATGGCCTTACTGTACGCGTATATTCCCGAGCTTTCACTGAAGCCTATGCTGCCGCTATCCAAGGACAGATAGAACGACAAATGCGTGCCTCTATCAAGATGGTTGCTGATTTTTGGTATACTGCTTGGGTCAATGCCGGGCAGCCTGATTTAAATAAGCTGCCTAATCTGGAGGAAGCAAAGGAAGATTCCCTTCCCCCTCACTCAAAAATTCGAATGCACGACAACTAGTAGATCAGGAATTGAGATATCGAGTAATTGCTGCACCCAATCGACTGAAAGTATCTTTAAATTGGACCTCATTCTCTTCCAATAAGGTGACTCTAAAGCCTCTCAAGTCAGAGCAAAAGGAAGAAATTGGAACGACACAGATTTGTTCGGATGCTAGTAAATAATAAACAAATCGTTTGTCCAACGGGATGCCTGGATCCTCCACCCAAGATTCCACTAAATCCTTTAATTGCAAGTTGCTAATCGGGAGGGATTGGGTAGCCGTGAGCAATTTCTCATCAAATACCACTGTATTGTAAAAAGCCCCTTGGGTTGGATTAAATTTTATTCCAGGGATCGAGCCTAATAGTTCACGCATCCAGTCACTTCGCTGTCCTATTTTAAAATTTGCATCCTCTCGGTAGCGGAAGTAGCGGGGATGGCTCATGATTTTAGGAATAGCCAATTGAGGTAAAATTGTGGCGCAAACTTCAATCATTTTAGCATTTTCCAAGGTTTGACATAGTTTTGCAAACTCCTCAGAGGCTTCTCGATTGTAAAACTCCATCCAGCCACAACGAGCACCAGGCCAGGGAAACTCTTTGGATATTCCTTTGAGCGAGATTGCAGGATGATCTCCAATCACCTCCGCTAGTCCTACGGCCTTGACACCGTTGTAGGTGATATTTTGATAAATCTCATCTGCAATCAAAAGCAAATTGAATTCTTTAGCGAGTTTTACAAAATTTTCCAAAACCTCTTTGGGGTACACCATTCCTGTAGGATTATCCGGGTTAATAATCAGAATACCTACAATGGAAGGATTGTATTTTATCTTGAGGTACAAATCTTCCATATCTGGTAACCATTGGTTGTCCGGATCTAGTCGGTAGGTAATGGGAGCCGTATTGGCATGGGCAGCTTCTGCCGAACTATGGGTAGAATAGGCAGGAGAAGGTCCAATGATGCGAGCAGTAGGGATTAAAAATTGATACAATTTGGCGATAGCATCTCCTAATCCATTGAAAAACAAAACATCCTCTGCTGTAATCTGTACACCTCCACGCTCGTTGTTAAGGTTGGCCAAAAACTGTCGTGTAGCCAACACCCCTTTGGAATCTGCATAGCCGTAGGTTTTATCTTCCTTGAGCAAGTCGGCAAGGATATCCTTCATCCAATCCGGAAGGGTATTACTCTTTTGAATCGGATCACCAATATTCTCCCAAGTAATAGGAAAGCCAAGCGCTTCGATTTGTCTTGCTTTTTTTACAATTCCCCGAATCTCGTAATTCAATTCTTCTGCTCCGGGTCGAAGGAGTAATTGTCGCATAAGTCATTCAATAGGTCTGAGAAAATTTCTCGTCAATTTAAGGAAAAGCCAATTCAAAAAATGGATTAGCCAAAAAACTGAGTCCTCTAAATTCCTTACTCAGAAATCTCCAACTTAAAAAAGCTTGTATTTATAATACACGAATACTTGTATTTAAAATACAAGCTTTTATATTTGTATGATTTACAACCAGTTGAATGATACCCATAGACCTTCTTGCCCAAGTAATCGAGGAGCAAAACGAGAATTTTCTCCAAAAGCAGCTTATCTCCAGGGAAATGGCTATCCCTATACCTACCAAACAAATATTGGTTGTAAGTGGGGTAAGGCGCTGTGGCAAGAGTGTATTGATCCGAAAAAGCTTGCCTTCTGATGCACCAGGGCTCTACCTAAATTTTGAAGATCCACGGCTGGTGGATTTTGAAGCAGCAGATTTTCCCAAGCTCGCAGAGTTGCGCAATGAAATGGGTAAAACATCCATCCTCCTAGATGAAGTTCAGACGGTAGTAGGCTGGGAAATATTTGCCCGCTCCCTACACGAAAAAGGGGAGAAACTCTACATCACGGGTTCGAATGCCAGCATGCTTAGCCGAGAATTGGGAACAAGGCTCACTGGGCGATACAAGCAAGTGGAACTTTTCCCCTTCAGCTACACCGAATTTTTGCTGTTCAAGCAGCTTCCTGCTGGTGAGGAAAGCTTTGAAACTTACTTTCGATCGGGAGGCTTTCCAGAGTTTTTGCAAAATCAGGACCCAGACTACCTGCGAACACTCCTCCGAGACATCCTCACTCGAGACGTGGCTGTACGTAGAAACATCAGCAATGAAACAGCACTCATCCGGCTCGGCGTATTTCTGTCTTCCAACGTCGCCAAGCCCTTTAGCTATTCTCGAATAGGGAGTTTGCTGGAGATCAAATCCGTACG
>JALRIY010000212.1 GCA_023255285.1 Algoriphagus sp. | reverse complement strand
CAAGCGAAGATTATCAGCTTTAGGTCCCGGGGGTCTTTCTAGAGAAAGGGCTGGTTTTGAAGTTCGTGACGTACACTACACCCATTATGGTCGCTTGTGTACCATTGAAACTCCAGAAGGACCAAATATTGGATTGATTTCCTCATTGTGCGTACACGCCAAAGTTAATTCCATGGGCTTCTTAGAAACTCCTTACCGCAAGGTAGATAGTGGAAAAGTAAGCATGAAAGCAGAGGATATTGTATTCTTAACTGCTGAGGAAGAGGACAACCACAATATTGCACAGGCAAACGCTACCTTGGATGATAAGGGCCGCTTTGTCAATGAAAAAGTAAAGGCACGTTTTGAAGGAGATTTCCCCGTGCTTGAGCCTAGCGAGATTACTTACATGGACGTGGCGCCAAACCAGATTGTTTCGGTGGCGGCTTCCTTAATTCCATTCTTGGAGCACGATGATGCGAACAGAGCCCTTATGGGATCCAACATGCAGCGTCAGGCTGTCCCTTTGCTGAAGCCAGAAGCCCCTATTGTGGGTACCGGCTTGGAAAGCAAAGCGGCTATCGACTCAAGAGCTTTACTAATCGCCGAAGCAGATGGAGTAGTAGAATACGTAGATGCCAAGAAAATTACCATCAAATACGATCTGACTTCGGACGAATTATTGGTGAATTTCTCCGATGAATACAGAACTTATGATCTAATTAAGTTTAGAAGAACTAACCAGGATACCACCATCAACTTGACTCCACTCGTTTTGAAGGGAGAAAAAGTGAAAAAAGGGCAGGTTCTTGTGGAAGGATATTCTACCAACCAGGGTGAATTGGCACTAGGTAAAAACCTAAAAGTAGCCTATATGCCTTGGCAAGGATACAACTTTGAGGATGCGATTGTGATTTCTGAGCGTGTGGTACGTGAAGACATCTTCACTTCCATCCACGTAGAAGAATTCCAATTGGAAGTTCGTGATACCAAGCGTGGTGAAGAGGAGCTTACCTCTGAAATTCCAAACGTATCCGAAGAGGCTGTGAAGCATTTGGATGAGAATGGTATTATCCGAGTAGGTGCTGAAGTCAAAGAAGGTGACATCATCATTGGTAAAATCACTCCAAAAGGTGAGACCGACCCAACTCCAGAAGAGAAATTGCTTAGAGCAATTTTCGGTGATAAAGCAGGCGATGTGAAAGATGCTTCGTTGAAAGCTTCTCCTTCTTTGAATGGAGTGGTCATCGAAACCAAGTTATTTTCCAGACCTAAGAAAGACAAAGACAACCGTGCCAAGTCCAAAGCTGAGGTTGAAAAGCTGAAAGGGAAGTATGCCAAAGACTTGTTGGGAATTCGCGCACGGATGATCAACAAATTGGTTTCTCTATTGGATGGAAAGACTTCTCTTGGAGTTCGTCACAAGTTTGGGGATGAAATTATTAGCAAAGGAGTAAAGTTCAATGCCAAAAACATTGAAAACAATCTTTTTCCAGCTAAGAATCCATACAGAGATGAGTCCAACTACAATGTACCGGAGGAGGCTAACCTTGTTTCAGACATTATCTTGGACGATTGGACGGAGGATAGCTACACCAATAGTTTAATTGTGAAGTTGGTGAAAAACTACACCAATTCTCGTAATGAAATTTCTGGTCTATTTAAGCGAGATCGCTTTACCTTGGAAGTAGGAGATGAATTGCCTGCTGGTATTGTGCAACTTGCCAAAGTATACATCGCCAAGAAGCGCAAGCTGAAGGTGGGTGATAAGATGGCAGGACGTCACGGTAACAAAGGTATCGTAGCACGTATCGTACGCGACGAAGATATGCCATTCCTTGAGGATGGAACGCCGATGGATATCGTATTGAATCCATTGGGTGTGCCTTCTCGAATGAACATAGGACAGATTTTTGAAACAGTCCTTGCCTGGGCAGGTCAAAAGCTGGGTAAAAAATATGCTACTCCGATTTTTGATGGAGCTACCTTGGATGAAGTGTCAGCAGAACTTTCTGCTGCGGGACTACCTGCATTCGGAAGAACCTACCTATACGATGGATTGAGTGGAAATCGATTTGATCAGCCCGTAACGGTAGGGATTACCTACATGTTGAAGTTAGGCCACTTGGTAGACGATAAGATGCACGCACGTTCTATCGGACCCTATTCACTTATTACCCAGCAGCCGCTAGGTGGTAAGGCACAGTTTGGTGGACAGCGATTTGGAGAAATGGAAGTTTGGGCACTCGAAGCATTCGGTGCATCTCATGTTCTTCAAGAAATCTTGACTGTGAAGTCAGATGACGTAATCGGTAGAGCAAAAGCATACGAAGCTATTGTGAAAGGTGAAAACCTTCCGAAACCTAATATTCCTGAATCTTTCAATGTATTGGTTCATGAATTGAGAGGTTTGGCTCTTGAAATTACCTTGGATTAATTTGGCTCATGGGGCGGGCAACCGTCCCCTACATATCTCAAAAAACTATGTCGTTTAGAAAAAATAAAAAACTGAACAACGATTTCTCCCGAGTTACCATCAGCTTGGCTTCCCCAGAATCGATTCTGGATAGCTCCAATGGCGAGGTAACCCAGCCAGAGACCATCAACTACAGAACTTACAAGCCTGAAATGGGCGGATTGTTCTGCGAGCGTATCTTTGGTCCAGTAAAGGATTGGGAATGTCATTGTGGAAAATACAAGCGTATTCGCTACAAAGGAATTATTTGTGATCGGTGCGGAGTGGAAGTAACTGAGAAGAAAGTACGCCGTGAGCGCATGGGCCACATTGAATTGGTGGTACCTGTGGCACATATTTGGTACTTCAAATCCTTGCCAAATAAAATTGGATACCTTCTCGGTTTGCCTACCAAGAAATTGGATCAAATCGTGTATTACGAGCGTTATGTGGTCGTTCAAGCAGGCTTAAAGGCGGAAGAAGGGGTACAATACCTTGACTTTTTGACTGAAGACGAATACTTGGACATCATGGACAAGCTTCCAAAGGAAAACCACCTATTGGACGATGCTGATCCAAACAAGTTTATTGCTAAAATGGGTGCTGAGGCACTTGAAATGTTGCTTGCTCGTTTGGACTTGGATGAACTTTCCTACTCGCTACGTCACCAAGCTGCCACCGACACGTCACAGCAACGTAAGGCAGAAGCCTTGAAGCGTTTGAAAGTGGTGGAAGCATTCAGAGATGCACGAACCCGAATCGAAAACCGTCCAGAGTGGATGGTCGTTCGCATGGTTCCTGTGATTCCACCAGAGTTGAGACCATTGGTTCCTTTGGATGGAGGTCGTTTTGCAACTTCTGATTTAAATGACTTGTATCGTCGTGTAATCATTCGTAACAACCGTTTGAAGCGTTTGATTGATATCAAAGCGCCAGAAGTGATTTTGAGAAACGAGAAGCGAATGTTGCAGGAAGCGGTTGACTCCTTATTCGATAATTCTAGAAAAGTAAATGCGGTAAGATCAGATGGTAACCGCGCCTTGAAGTCTCTTTCAGACATGTTGAAAGGAAAGCAGGGTCGTTTCCGTCAAAACCTGCTCGGAAAGCGCGTGGATTATTCTGGTCGTTCGGTGATCGTCGTAGGTCCAGAATTGAAGCTTCACGAGTGTGGTCTTCCTAAGAATATGGCTGCGGAGCTTTTCAAACCATTCATCATCCGAAAGTTGATTGAAAGAGGGATTGTAAAGACCGTGAAATCTGCCAAGAAAATTGTAGACCGTAAGGATCCGGTGGTCTGGGATATTTTGGAAAATGTATTGAAAGGACACCCCGTGCTCCTCAACCGTGCTCCAACCCTTCACCGATTGGGTATTCAAGCATTCCAGCCGAAATTGATTGAAGGAAAAGCGATTCAGTTGCACCCATTGGTTTGTACTGCATTCAACGCAGACTTTGACGGAGACCAGATGGCTGTACACGTACCACTTGGTCATGAGGCGATTTTGGAAGCATCTACCTTGA
>JALRIY010000211.1:1937-3974 GCA_023255285.1 Algoriphagus sp. | reverse complement strand
AAAAGTGCCAATTTTACCAGGCGTTGTCCATAAAGATTTAATTCGTAAAAAGTAGGAGTAGAAATAGAATCTAGATCATAGGAAAAATCTCCATTTGGTTGAATAGTAAGGGTATCCAACACTTTAGGCCTACTATCAGTATATTGAGAAAGTACCACAAGTCCTTGGGGGACATTTTGAAGATTCCCTGTGATGCGTACACTGCCATTCGTAGAATCTGGGCCTCCACAGGAGAACAGCGCAAAGGTGGCACTCAACAAAATTCCTAACATAAATTTTTTCATAGTTTAATTCGCTAATAATTCACTCAATAGTTGGGTAGCTACTTTTGGATCTGCCTTTCCTTTTGAATTTTTCATCAATTCACCCATAAAAAATCCCAAAAGCCCTTTTTTTCCAGATTTGAATTCAGCAACTTTCTCAGGATTTTTCGCCAAGACTTCTTGTGCTAGTGGCACCAAGAAACTCACATCGCTTTCTTGAATCAAGTTAAGTTGCTGCGCAATTTCACTAGGTAAAACCTCAGGACGAAGAATTAGTTCAGGGAAAATTTTCTGAGAAGCACTAGAAAACGAAACTTGCCCATCCTCAACCATGTCAATTAATTGAGCAAGTGATTCAGGGGCCAAAGGAAAATTGGAAAAGGTAATTCCATGCTCATTCATATAGGACCTAATAGGTCCCATGATCCAATTCGATGCAGCCTTGAAGTGCTTTGAACATTTACACAGTGATTCATACCAAGCGGCCATCTCTCTAGTTTCAGTCAATAATGTGGCATCGTAACTTGGCAGTTGGTAGACTTCCTTGAACTTATGATACAAGACACGAGGCAAAGTGGGCATTTGTTCAGCAACCTCCTTTATCCACTCCTCCGACAAGACCAATGGGGGTAAATCAGGGTCTGGGAAATAACGGTAATCGTTGAGAGCTTCTTTGGTTCGCATACTTGCAGTAAAGCAGCCATCTGCATCAAAAGTTCGCGTTTCAGAAATAATCTCCTCCCCATTTTCCAGCAAGTTTACTTGTCGCTCGAATTCAAAGTCAATGGCACGCCCCAAATTCCTAAAGGAATTCATGTTTTTAACTTCTACCTTCTTCCCAAGGGTGGTCTCTCCTCGACGTCTCACCGAAATATTGGCGTCACAGCGAAGCGATCCCTCTTCCATATTCCCATCGCATATACCTAAATACATAACTAATTTTCGAATTTCAGTCAAAAATGCTACCGCCTCTTCAGCGGAACGGATGCACGGTTCTGTGACTATTTCAATTAAAGCTGTTCCAGCTCGGTTAAAATCAACCCAACTTTCTGCTCGCTCAGGTGAATGAATCAGTTTACCAGCGTCCTCTTCCAAATGAATTCGGTTTAACTGAACGAGACATTCCAAACCATCTTCTAGAGTTACCGCAACCTGGCCGTCCAAACAAATCGGTGCTTTATCTTGAGTAATTTGATATCCTTTGGGTAAATCTGGATAGAAATAATTTTTACGGTCAAAGCTAGAAACTCTATTTATCCGACATGCGCAGGCCAATCCCATACGCACAGCAAAGTTAACTGCCTGTAAATTTACCTTTGGGAGAGTGCCTGGATGACCTAGGGAAATTACAGAAACCTGAGTATTGGATTTCTCACCAAAACTGCTCGCATCTGCAGCAAACAGTTTACTCGCAGTTGCCAGCTGGGCATGAACTTCCAAGCCTACCACCAATTGGTATTTATTTATTAATTCCTGAGTTTCCATTTGTTAGAAGAATCAATTACAACAAAATGGATTTCGCCTTGGCTACCACTTTGGGTAATCCAGCAAGGTCCTTACCTCCAGCTGTAGCAAAGAAAGGCTGCCCACCTCCACCTCCTTGAATTTCTTTTGCCAACTCACGCACTAAGTTTCCTGCATGTAGCCCGGTGGTCTCTAATAATGATTCGTCAATAAATACGGCTACTTGTGGAGCATTGCTTATAGTAGCGGCCAAAACAATGCATGCTTTGGAAACTTCATTCTTTAATTCGTAAACCAATTTTTTTAAAGA
>JALRIY010000211.1:0-1929 GCA_023255285.1 Algoriphagus sp. | reverse complement strand
TATTGCTTATAGTAGCGGCCAAAACAATGCATGCTTTGGAAACTTCATTCTTTAATTCGTAAACCAATTTTTTTAAAGAATCGGCATTGGGTAAATCTACCGATGCAATAAGTACCTGCTTCCCTTCCCTTTCAATAAATTGACCTATCAACTGTTCTTTTACTCCTGCGGCCTGTTTCAGGTGTAATTGTTCTATTTCTTTTCGCAAGTCATTTCTTTCTTGTACCAACGATTCTACTGCCTTAACCAGATCCCTAGGATTTTTTAATAGGGCTTGCAATTCCTTTACTAACCCTTCCTGATCCCGCAAGTACTGTTCTGCAGCAGTAGCCGTAATCGCTTCGATTCGACGTACACCTGAAGATATAGACCCTTCGCTACTAATTTTGAATAATCCGATTTGATTGGTATGACTTACGTGTGTGCCTCCACAAAGCTCTACTGAAAAATCCTGCCCAAAGGTAATCACACGAACAAAGTCTCCGTATTTCTCACCAAACAAGGCTGTAGCACCTTGCTTTTTAGCTTCTTCTATGGGCACATTACGTTGCTCTACCAAGGCAATATTTTCGCGTACTTTGGCATTGACGATGGCTTCTACCTCTACCAACTCTTCTTCGGTCATTTTTCCAAAATGTGAAAAATCAAATCGAAGGAGTTCCTCATTGACCAAAGAACCACGTTGCTGAATGTGATCGCCTAATACAGATTTCAAGGCGGACTGTAATAAGTGCGTAGCTGTATGATTATTCATAGTTCGCTGACGCTTTTCCCTATCCAATTCTGCAAAAAACTGAGCTTCAGGATGCTGAGGAAGTTTTTCTACAAAATGTACAATGAGGTCATTTTCTTTTTTGGTATCCAAAACACGAATCTGTTCAGACTCCGTTTTCAACCAACCTGTATCACCTACCTGACCACCACTTTCTGCGTAAAAAGGTGTTTTATTCAAAACCAATTGGAATCGATCACCTTTCTTATCCGAAAGGGTTCGGTATTTCACAATTTGCGCATAGCACTCCATCGTATCGTAACCGACAAACTCCACTCCTGCATCTTCATGGACCAACACCCAATCTCCTGTTTCTTGTTCAGAAGCAGCTCTAGATCGTGTCTTTTGCTTTTCCATTTCTTCTACAAAGCCTTTTTCGTCGACAGAAAACCCATTTTCACGGGCAATCAAGGAAGTAAGGTCTAATGGAAAACCGAACGTATCATACAATTCAAAGGCAGTTTTCCCAGAAATAATCCCTTCATTTTTAGCAATCAACTCTGCTTTGATCCCATCAAGCATGCGGAGACCATTGTCAAGGGTACGCAAGAAGGAGGCCTCCTCCTCTTGAATCACCTTCGCAATAAACTCCTGCTGCGCACGTACTTCTGGAAAAATATCTCCAAAATTTGAAGCGATCAAAGGAGTCAACTCGTGTAAGAACGGCTTTTGGAATCCAAGAAACGTATACCCATAGCGTACGGCTCTTCTTAAGATTCTACGAATTACATAGCCTGCCTTGTTGTTGGATGGAATCTGTCCATCGGCAATGGTGAAGGATATTGCCCGTATATGATCTACTATCACACGAAAAGCAATATCTGTAGGCTCCTCTTTCCCATAATTTTTACCGGACTTCAATTCCAAGGCTTGAATAAATGGCATGAACAAATCCGTATCGTAATTGGATGACTTGCGTTGGATCGCCCGTACCAATCGCTCAAAACCCATTCCTGTGTCCACGTGCGTGGCAGGGAGTGGATTTAAGCTTCCATCAGACAATCTGTTGAACTGCATAAATACCAGGTTCCAGATTTCAATCACCTGAGGATGGTCGTTATTGACCAATTCACGACCAGGGACTGCAGCTCGCTCAGTGGCAGAACGCAAGTCTATGTGTATCTCCGAACAAGGACCACAAGGTCCGGTATCTCCCA
>JALRIY010000210.1 GCA_023255285.1 Algoriphagus sp. | reverse complement strand
ATACGTGTGCGGCAGAATTTGCAGCTCAGACCCCTTACTATTATTCTACGTTTGGTGAAGAAAATGAATCCGTCCGTAGTGAGAAAAAGAAGGTCGTAGTCCTAGGTTCAGGCCCTAACCGAGTAGGACAAGGTATAGAATTTGACTATTCTTGCGTGCATGGGGTTTTGGCTGCAAAGGAATGTGGCTACGAAACCATTATGATCAACTGTAACCCGGAGACGGTGTCTACAGATCCAGATGTGGCAGACAAATTGTACTTTGAGCCTGTATTCTGGGAGCATATCTACGAAATCATCCTTCATGAAAATCCTGTAGGGGTAATTGTTCAACTTGGTGGCCAAACTGCCCTGAAATTGGCTGAGAAGCTTTCTAAGTACGGAATCAAAATTATCGGAACCAGCTACGAAGCTTTGGATTTGGCAGAAGACAGAGGTCTATTTTCTACCTTACTGAAGGAAAATAACGTGCCTTACCCTGAGTTTGGGACCATCCATAATACCGACGAAGCGCTAGAGTTGTGTAAGACCATTGGATTCCCGCTACTAGTAAGACCTAGCTACGTGCTTGGTGGTCAGGGGATGAAAATTGTGATCAACGAAAAAGAGCTGGAAGAGCATGTGGTCAACGTACTTCGCGACATTCCAAACAACGAAATCCTTCTAGATCACTTCTTGGAAGGCGCGATAGAAGCAGAAGCAGATGCAATTTGTGATGGTGAAAATGTCTACATCATCGGGATTATGCAGCACATTGAGCCAGCGGGTATTCACTCTGGAGACTCGTATGCGGTATTGCCTCCCTACAACTTGGGGGATCTGGTCATTCGTCAAATAGAAACCTATACGGAGCGAATCGCCTTAGCCTTGAGAACGGTAGGCTTAATAAATATCCAGTTTGCCATCAAAAATGATAAGGTATATGTGATCGAAGCAAATCCACGTGCTTCACGGACCGTTCCTTTTATCTGTAAGGCCTACCAGGAACCTTATGTCAACTATGCCGTTAAAGTAATGTTGGGTGAGAAAAAGGTCACTGATTTTGATTTCAAGCCCGTTAAGAAAGGTTACGCAATCAAGGAGCCAGTTTTCTCCTTCCATAAATTCCCAAATGTCAACAAGGAACTTGGACCAGAGATGAAATCTACCGGTGAAGCCATCTACTTTATTGACGATTTGATGGATGATTATTTCTTGAAAATTTACGCGGAACGAAACATCTACTTAAGCAAATAAGTAGTGTTTAAAATAGGATAAATATTGATTAAGTTTCTATTCATCATTCTAGGCGTTGGCTGGCTTTTGGGCCAGTTGATTCGCTATTTTCTTCGATCCAAGCTTGCCCAGCTTGCTCGAAGGGTCAACGAGGCTGCTATGGAGCAGCAACGTGCCCAGCAGCAGGCCCAGCGGCCAAAGGATGGAGTGAATGTGGATTTTATCCCAAAAAAATCCCCTCAAAAAATAAAGAAGGATATACAAGGAGGGGAATACGTTGATTATGAAGAAGTGAAGGATTGACTCTCACTTTTTTTATTGGATTCGTTTGCACCCATACAATTTAAAGCCAGTGGATGTTTGGGTTCCAATCAAGTAATCCTCCCCACCATCTTTTAGACCCAATTTTTTCTTGAGTTCTTCAGCGCCCGTCACGTAGTTACGGCAGATTACATTTACCCTTCCGGTAGGGAACATAGTTTTGATCACTTGTTTTTTGGGGCTGATTTCTTGGAGAACTTCAAAGATACGGCCAGGAATGTCTCTTGTAAGAGAATTGCTGGTGTATAGGTGACTATTTCTTTCTAATTTTTTAAGGCCAAAGCGTGTTCCAAAAAGGGTAAAGGCACCCGCCTTGAGGATTCCAGCAAGGGGTTCAATCAGGTAGTTGCCGGCTTCGGTAAACTGGGAATTTGCTTGTTCTTCAGCTCCAGGCTCAAATTCAAAAGAAGAAAATCCACTTTCTAGATCGACTACGGAGATCATTCTTGGGGTGCCTTCGTTGGCTTTTTCCCAGTGGAGGAGTAATTCTTTCACTTCGTTCCGCACCGATACCACTGTGATTTTTTGGAGGTCTGGTAACTCGGTCCAGGCTTGAGTTAGGTCCAGTATGGGTGAAGCTTTCAGAAGGATGGAATTGGATTTGTATTGCAAAAGTGACCAGGTATCCACGACATTCGGTTCACAATCTTGAAGTCTATATAATTTCTGATTGCCTGTTCCTCGTCGAGCAGGATCAGCATAGATTAGGTCAAAGTGCTGTGTGGTTTTTTGTAAAAATTCCAATCCATCGCCTTCCACAAAATCAAATTTTCCAGGATTTAACGTGGTTAAATTGTGTTTTGAGATCTGGAATAGTTCGGCTTGTCGCTCACAATACACTCCTTTTTCAAATCCTTGACTAAGGTAATGGCAATCTATCCCAAATCCTCCCGTAAGGTCAACCATGCTGTGCCCAGAGCGGTCCAGGGATTTAAAGGAGGCCGTTTGTTCGGAAGAACATTGTTCCACGGAAATGCTAGCAGGAAAAATGAGCCTTAGATTCTTGGTCCATGTGGGCAATTTTCTTCTTGCTTTCTGTCGCGCAGCAATTTGCTGTACAGCAAATTTTAGGTCAAAAGGAACTTTTCCTTGGTATTTAAAAAGTAAAAGTGCAGGATCTTCCTCCAGATGATCCTGCACAAATTTGGTGAATTGGGCACTAGTAAACTCCCTTAGGTTCATTAGGTCAATTTATTTTCCAAAAGGTATTCTGCAATTTGTACTGCGTTGGTAGCAGCGCCTTTTCTTAGGTTATCTGCTACCACCCACATATTAAGTGTATTAGGTTGGGACTCATCCCGACGCAATCTACCTACAAACACTTCGTCCTTTTTATGGGAAGTGATTGGCATGGGGTAGATAAAGTTTGCTGGATCATCCTGAACGATAATTCCAGGGGCATTATCTAGTAAACTTCTCACCTCTGCCAAGTCAAAATCTTCTTTGAACTCCACATTTATAGCCTCAGAGTGCCCACCCATCGTAGGAATTCGTACGGTTGTAGAGGTCACCTGAATGGATTCGTCGCTGAAGATTTTCTTAGTTTCGTTGATCATCTTCATCTCCTCCTTGGTGTAGCCGTTCGCTTGAAACACGTCTATGTGTGGAAGTACGTTGAGGTCTATTTTGTGTGGGTAAACCATCTCTGGAGTTTTTCCTTCGCGCTCTGCCATCATTTGGTCCACTGCAGCTTTTCCAGTCCCTGTCACGGACTGGTAGGTAGAGACCACAATGCGTTTGATTCCATAGCGCTGCCGAAGTGGTTCTAGCGCCAAGACCATCTGTATAGTTGAGCAGTTGGGATTGGCAATAATTTTGTCTTCTGGTCCAATTTCTTTGGCATTGATTTCAGGCACCACCAATTTTTTGCTAGGATCCATGCGCCAAGCAGAGGAGTTGTCGATAACTACGGTGCCCACAGCCGCAAATTTTGGGGCCCATTCCAAGGAGGTGCTTCCCCCTGCAGAGAAAATGGCAATATCTGGTTTTGCGGCCACTCCTTCCTCCAAGTCCATGACTAAGTATCTTTCACCGTTGTAAGTGATTTCTTTTCCTTTGGATCGAGCGGATGCTACTAGAAGGAGCTCAGTGTATGGAAATTGATGTTCTTGAAGTACTTCTAGAATTTCGGTGCCTACTAGTCCAGTAGCACCAACAACAGCAAGTTTCATAGGGATAAGGGTTAATGGTTTTTGAGAATCCAAAAATACGGATTCAAGTTTCAAAACTGAGTTAAAGCGGAACATTTTTGAAACACATAAGTTTTGAAAAATTCTGAGTACCTTTCTTTACTTTTTAAACTTCTTGTTATGTATCATTTTTTTAAAGGAGTATGGCTCTTGCTGATAATTGGATTTTTAGTCCAATTGTCAATTCTGCCAAGTTGGGCGCAGTCCCAAGATTTTGAAGGCGCTTTTTCGACTAGTTCTTATCCAAAGCCTTTTTTACCGGGGTGGTA
>JALRIY010000020.1 GCA_023255285.1 Algoriphagus sp. | reverse complement strand
TATGCATCTGTCACCCGCAAGACCCTCCAAGGACTACCAGAAGGGGGTTATGAAGGTGACCAAAAAATGACCCGCGAGCAGGCTTTGAAGTCCTACACCTTGGATGGAGCCTATGCTGAGTTTGAGGAGAAGTTCAAAGGCTCCATTGAGGTGGGCAAAGCCGCCGACTTCACAGTATACGACAAAAATATCATGGAAATCCCGGAAGACGAAATTCTTCTAGCTAAGGTGCAATTGACCGTGGTGGGAGGGAAAGTGGTGTATAAAAAGCAGTAAATTCGCAAATCGAATTGTAAGAAGGCCTGTCACGTTTTTCGTTTACAGGCCTTATTTTTTTACATAAGATTATCACTTTTAAATTAATTTACGTTTATTTAAAGTAATCAAATGAATTAAAAAAATTAATTATTAAATAAAACTAATTTTTATTTATACTTTTAAAGTATTTATTTTTAAAATTCTTTGATTTTTGGATTCGGATTTTTTAAGGAGCGTATTTTTTTGCAAAACCACTATGACTGGATTGAAGTATTACGAGCGATACAAGCTTTTGATTGAGTTGATTGAGAAGAAGAAGACAGGAAGTCCCAAGGAATTAGCACTAAAACTGGGCATAAAAGAACGAATGGTCTACAATGTGCTCGATGATTTACGACTTTATCTGGAAATTGACATCAGCTATTCTACTGAAGAAAATTCCTATTTTTTTTCTGATAAAAATGATTGACTGTAAGGAAATTGCAGCGTGTTCGAATGAAATTAGATTTATGATTCGCGGATAATCAGGCAATTCTAATTCTAGTTTTGAATAAAGGAGGAAATAGCAGCTGCTTGTATTTTTTAATAAGGATTCACCTTTAATTTTTAATACATGAACAATCAAATTTACTATTTAGTATGCCTTTTTTTTGGGGGGCTTATTTTTTCAAGTTGTGAAAATGACTTAGAAATGCCAGTAGACCAAAATTTCAATCCGGAACTCAATGAATATTTAAGTTCGGCTGAATTTGTTTCGTTTCAATCCTCATATACCGACTACAGTTCAAAACTCAATTTCGAATTATTGAAAAAAGTGGAGTTGAATGAGAGCGAGGTTCTTTATGTAATTCCAACGCGGCTTGAAAATTCTAGAATTGGGGTATTGAACGTAATTAAAAATAAAGATGGAAAATTTAAGTCATTTTTTGAATTACGTACGTTTAAAAATGAGATGCAGTCGGCTACCCTTGAATATTTTACAATTGACGGATTTTCTCTTTTAAAAATCAATGCAAAACGGGAAGGTCAAGGCAAATCTTATTCTTTAGAATTCCCAGAGATTTCAACCAATTCAAGAATGACCAGTTGTACTGGAGATTGCTATAAAACTGCTGTGGAAATTTGTGATGGGGACGGAGATTGTAAATTACTTTGTGATCTACTTGATCTTGGAGGACTTTGTACCGTATCCATTGCAGTTGCTTGTATCATTCATTGTTGGTAATTAAACTTAAAATCCTATGGAACTTTTAATTGGCCTTTTATTGGCTCTGAATTACGGAGCAATCATCTATGCTCTTTTTGACATTTTAAAAAGCAACTTCCAAAAATCAAGGCAAGTGAAGACTGGCTGGATTTGGGTGGTAATTCTTTTCCAAGGCCCAGGATCTTTAATTTATTTTTTAACCAAAGAAAAAAAGCATAGAATGATCCTTCGAAGTTGAGGCTGGTCCAATGACCTTCTTTTACTTATCGGGCTCAGTCAACGTTTGAAAAGACAACTGGCTATGATTTTAAGATTCTTTTTAGGGTTGCTTCTCTTATTGACTTACCCTTCCTCCTCCCCTTACAATTTTTGCTTTTACTAAGTAAATAGGTAGGATCGCTTACCTTTTGGATTACACTTTTCTGTAGGTGTTGTTGCTTTCTGTTTTGTTGTATTGTGAAAATCTCATAATATTCCTATCGGTTAGCACTAAACTCTATGAAAAAACACCTGCTCCTCTTTTTGGCATTGGCTTGCGCCACACTTAGCCAAGCACAAACCCAAGAACCTCGTCCCATCTCCTGGAAGGATGTGGCTACCTGGAAATCCATGCCTAACAGCGGCTTCAAACTATCTCCCGATGGGCAATGGATGGCCTATGTGCTAACAGGTATCGAAACTGACGGAGAATTGATTCTCCAAAAAGTAGCCGATCCTGCAAGTAAAAAAGCCTTTCCACTGGGTGCCGCAACCTTTGCTAGCTTTGAATTTAGCAACAACAGCCAGTGGATTGCCTACAAGGAATACCCCAAATTCACGGAAAAGCAGGCCAACGAAAAAGCCAAAGGCAAGCCCCTTAAAGAAAAAATTCACCTGATCAAGCTAGGGACTACAGACAAAAAATCATTTGAGGGAGTCGGTGGATTTTACTTCAATGGAGAAGCTGCCAGCCACTTAATCATTGCCCTGCCCAAGGAAGGAAATGGAGAATCCAAAGGATCAGATCTTCTGATTTACCACCTCGCCACAGGCAAGTCACAGAATCTGGGTAACGTCCGAGAGCATTCAGTAAACAAAAAAGGCAGTTACCTCGCTTACACGGTTGATGCTGCCAACTCCCAGGGCAATGGCCTTTACCTTTTGCAGCTTGCTACGAACGCTATCCAAGTGCTGGACTCGGATGAGGCAGGCTACCAAAGTCTCAACTGGACGGATAAGGGGGACGGATTTGCTGCACTCAAATTCAAAAAAGACAAGAAATACAAACAAGAAAAAGGAGCAGTTATTGGGGTAAAAAACCTCTCTAATCCACAGGTAACCCTTTACGATCCTGCAATAGATAGCTTAGGGTTTGATTCAAATTATACCATTAGCCCTAACAGACGTCCGATGTGGTCCGATGACCTGACGCGAATCTTCTACGGCATCCATCCTCTGGTAGCAGCAGAGAAAGGCAAGGTAAATCAGGAGCTCAATAAAGATTCACTTCAGCAGGCCGAAGTAGCATCTCTTGAAAAAATCAAATCAGATTCCACGATCAAGTCGGTTTCTGATCTTCAAAAAGCAATTGCCAAACTCAATGCAAGAACCGCTCCTGAAAAGAAAGCTTCGGATGCCAAGAAGCCTGAAATGACCATTTGGCATTGGAACGATGACCGCCTTCAGTCTCGGCAGCAGGTGATGGAATCCATGGATAAAAATGCAAGTTTTTGGGCCATGTATACGGTTGCTTCGAAAAAGCACCTTTCCTTGCAAGATAGCAGCATGCGTGACTTGACCATTCTTCCCCATCAACACACTGCCCTAGGTTCAGATCGACAGAAATACGAGTTGGATATCAATTTGAACGGGCAGAATTACCAGGATTTTTATTTAGTGAACTTAACCACTGGTGAAAAATCACTTCTTTTTGAAAACTTTTATTTGCCCTCTTTTGCTTCCATGCCTCGCCCATCGACAGATGGAAAAAAGTTACTCTATGGAAAGGATGGTAATTTTTATAGTTATGACATCCCATCTCAAACCCATACCAACCTAACTGGAAAGCTCCCAATCTCAGTAATTGATGTGGAAGATGATCACAATGTGATCAAACCACTTTACAATCCACTTGGCTGGAGTAGCGATAGCCAATATGTACTCATTCGGGATGGATGGGATATTTGGCAAATCCCTATGTCCTCCAAAGAAGTGCCCATCAACCTTACTCAAAATGGTAAAATCCATGGTATTCGGTACCAATACCGTATCAATCTGGATGCTGATGAAAAGGGAATAGACCTGTCTAAGCCAATTTACCTTCGCCTCTATGGGGAGCGAACCAAGAAAAGTGGAATTGGAACGCTTTCCCCCACTAAAAGTGGCCTTGCCTCAGGGCTGAAGGTACTACTGTGGGAAGATGCGAATATCCAAGGGTTGGCCAAAGCCAAGAAGGCTCAAGTATTTACCTTCACCAAAGAGAAGTTTAATCAGCCCACCCAAGTGTACCTTTCGGATGCCACTTTGAGCAATGCCAAGCAGGTCACTGAAAATGCCCCGGATGCAAACAATTTTATCTGGTCAGCTGGCGTGAAATTAATTGACTACGTGACCACCAAAGGAGATTCCCTGCAAGCAGCCTTGTATCTTCCTGCTGGCTATCAGAAAGGGGAAAGTTATCCTACTGTGATTTATTACTACGAAAAGCTTTCCCAAAACCTGCACAACTGGTCCAACCCATCCTACAGTGGAACAGGTTGGAATCCGGGTGTTTATACCAGTAACGGCTTTGCAGTGCTGATGCCGGATATTGTTTACAAGATGGATGATCCAGGAATGTCGGCTCTATGGGCTGTGCTTCCCGCAGTAGATGCTGCCGTAAAAACCGGGGTCGTTGATGCCAATAAAATGGGTTTGCACGGTCATAGCTGGGGAGGGTATCAAACTTCTTTCTTGATCACCCAGACCAACCGATTTAAAGCCGCAGCAGCAGGAGCTCCGCTGACCAACATGATTTCTATGTACGACCTTATTTATTGGAATTCGGGAGGAGGAAATATGTCCATCTTTGAAGCTTCTCAAGGCAGATTCTTAGGAGGCCCTTGGGAGAATTGGGATGCCTATGAACGAAATAGCCCTATTTATCACGTCAAAAATGTCCAAACACCACTATTGATGTTGCACAATGACAAGGATGGAGCCGTAGATTTCACTCAAGGAATTGAGTATTACAATGCCTTGCGAAGATTGAAAAAGCCGGTAATCCTCGTGCAGTACCTTGGGGAGAATCACGGGCTCGGCAAATTGGAAAACCGAAAAGACTATGCGGTTCGGATGTTAGAATTTTTCAATCACCACCTCAAAGGGATGGCTGCGCCAGTTTGGATGGAAAAAGGGGTGCCTCGCTTAAAACTTGGGGATCACTTGGACGAAAGAGCGTTTTGATGCATTTGAATCTAGATTCCATACGAGGCTTTTCATCAAGTTACCCCCCTAAAAAAAGGAATCCCTCGGTTTTTGTCGAGGGATTCATTTAATATTCCAAGCAGTGGAAGTGATTTTAATCGAAGGCCCACAGCTTAATCCGGTAGGGTAAAAGCTACGTAGGCATCTCCGCTTTTAGTGCCTTTTCCGCCTCCACAGGCAATAACAAGGAATTGTTTTCCATTTCTTTCATACATTGCTGGTGTAGCATGACCTGCTGCTGGAAGTTTTGCTTCCCAAAGTAGTTTGCCTGTTTCCTTATCAAATGCCCTAATTTTCTCATCCTTAGTGGCTGCAATAAAGAGGAGTCCACCAGCTGTGACC
Organism: Algoriphagus sp.; assembly: GCA_023255285.1. Classification (GTDB taxonomy): domain Bacteria; phylum Bacteroidota; class Bacteroidia; order Cytophagales; family Cyclobacteriaceae; genus Algoriphagus. Next base: position 12,971 of record JALRIY010000020.1, on the reverse strand, counting down.
ACAGGTCCCCCGTAATTTTCGATGCCCGTATTTTCGATCCCCATTGTTTTTAGTGAATCTATAGAACCTAGCGGAATTTGCCATTTTTTCAATCCTGTATTCATATCGATGGCAGTCAACAGGCCCCAGGGAGGGTTGGAACCATAAATCCCCTCTTTGGTGGTGAGTCGTTTGTATCCCTTCATGTAGTAGCGAGGGTAGAGTTTGGAGCTTTCCGCTTCCAATTCTTTTTTGTTTGTATCATCTGCCTTGCCTAGCAAATAATCCACTAAAATCCCTCGTTCCTCTGCTGAAATATGGGAAAATGAAGGCATTGCGCCTCGTCCTTTTTCCAGCAACTGACTGAGCGATTCAGTAGAATAAGTTTCTTTTAAATCGAGCAAACTGGGAATGGAAGGGAGATTCCCCTTCCTGTCGATGCCATGACAATTGCTACAGTAATTGGTATAAATGGATTGCCCTACTTGGCCAAAGTTCGCATTGGGAGTCATTTCAATAAGCCAAGGAACTTGGTTGGCATTGACATAGAGAGTTTGAGACTCGGGGTCAAAGGAAGCACCTCCCCATTCACCCCCTCCATCCATTCCAGGGAAAAGTACGAGCGACTTTTCTGGATGTGGAGGTGCCCAGGTATCTCCAAAAATGGTATTTGAAAGTTGACTTCGGATGTCTTTTTCCCATTCTGGGCTTAGATTTAAGATGCTTTCTTCGGCATAGACCTGGCTCATAAACGGCTCAGGCAAGGTAGGAATAGGTTGGGTTTTCGAACTTACCTCTCCTGGCATTTGGGATTGGGTGACGGGAGTTTCAACAATTGGCCAGATAGGCTTTCCTGTGTCTCGATCAAAAACGTAAGTATATCCTTGTTTGGAAATTTGTGCCACGGCATCAATCCATTCGCCGTCTTTTTGGATTCGGATTAGGTTGGGATTGGCTGGAAAGTCTCTATCCCAAATATCGTGGTGAACCGCCTGAAAATGCCATATCCGCTTGCCTGTCCTAGCATCAAGCGCCAAGAGTGAGTTGGAATACAGATTGTCACCGTTTCGGTAGCCTCCCCAAAAATCATAGGTGGCCGATCCCGTAGGAACAAAAACGATTCCTCTAGCATAATCCACGGTCATTCCTGCCCAGTTGTTGGCCCCGCCGATGTTCTTGATGTATTTCGGATCCCAGGTTTTATAGCCATCCTCATCGGCTTGTGGAATGGTATGGAAAATCCATTCACGCTTCCCGGTTCTTACATTGTAAGCTCGGATATGTCCAGGAGCTGCATCTAGTCCTTCTGACAGACGCATTCCTAGAATCAACTTGTCTTCAAAAACAACTCCAGGAGAATTGGATACGATCAGAAAATCTTCCAAATCGGTATCTAGCTCTTTTCGGAGGTCAACTTTTCCTTGATCCCCGAAAGTCAAGATTGGCTCCCCTGTACTGGCATTTAATGCCATCAACCAGTTGCCTGCCGTAAATAAAATCTGCTTTTCGTCTTCCTCACCCCAATAGCTTACCCCACGGTTGGTGCCTGCCCAAGAGTTTTCACCTCCCAACACTGTAAACGGATCAAAACGCCAAATCTCTTCTCCTGTGGCCGCATTAAGTGCAAAAACATGCAGTTTGGGGGTAGTTCCGTAAAGCAGGTCGCCCACGAGGATGGGTTGGCATTGAATCTGACTTCGCTCCGTGGCATCACCAGTGTGGTACGTCCAGGCTACCTGGAGTTGGGATACATTTTCTTTGTTGATTTGCGTCAATGCCGAATACCTCGAACCATCTTCAGGCCCACCATAGTGAGACCAATTTGTATAGTCAATTTCCTTGGCCTTATGGCTACAGGATAAGGTGAAAAGGAGTGAGACGATAAAGAGAGATTTTTTGAAAACCATTTGGGTCAATTTGGAGTCCATACGGGAGAGTTTGAATTACCACAAATTCGATAGAAAAAAAACAAATCCAATTAGCCAATGTGATTTTCTGAAAATTATCTAGATCTGGCTGATTCGGACTTTCTTGTCTTTCAACTTCTGGTTGTTCACTTTGGAAAGGAGTTGCTCCACAGCAGCAGCTTTCACCCCCACAAAAGCACAATCCGTCTTGAGTTCAATGATTCCAAGCTCTTCAGGTCGTAATCCCCCCTGTTTAAAAAATAATCCAGCAATATCTCCTTTGGAAATTTTATCCTTTCTACCTCCTGAGATAAAAAGGGTACACCATGAAGATGGTGTTGGAAGGGGTATTGGCTGTAACTTTTCTGATTTGGGATTCCCTACAAAATCAGGGAGGGATTCCTTTTCGTACTGCAAAATGTAAGCAGTTCCTTGGCTATTCATACGAGCAGTACGCCCATTGCGGTGGATAAACTCGGCTGCACGCAGTGGTAAATGGTAGTGAATGATAAAATCTAATTCGGGAACATCGATTCCTCTTGCAGCAAGATCGGTAGCTAAGAGCAAGGGATGGGTGCCATTTCGGAATTTAATGAGGGTACGCTCGCGATCCACCTGTTCCATCCCTCCAGAAAATACCCCATGAGAAATACCTTGTTCATTCAGGTAATCCGATACCCGGTCGATGGAATCCTTAAAATTGCAAAATACAATTCCATTTTTTGAACTCAAATGTGCAAGAAGTTGACCCAGAGTTTCCAGTTTATCTTTGGTTGGAGACAGGACCTTTTTTACTTCAAGTTGGCTGAGCTTGTCGGCTAGAAAGTCAAGAACTTTTGGAGATGTTAACCCAACAAAATTAGGGATGGAGACCCCTTGGGTAGCGGAGGTTAGGATTTTCCGACTAACTTCAGGCAGCAGCTGCATGATCTCCCTCATTTCTGTTTCAAAACCAATCTCTAGCGATTTATCAAATTCATCTAAAACCAAAGTTTGAATAAATGCTGTATCAAACGCGGCTCTCCGCAGGTGATCTGCCACCCTTCCTGGAGTGCCGACGAGTACTGCAGGACGGTGTTTGATTTCGAGTCTATCCTTAGAACCTGCACGTCCCCCGTAGACGGCATTTACTTTCAGCCCCGTGCCCATCTGACGCACGACTTGTTCGATTTGTATAGCTAGCTCCCGCGAAGGAACCAAAATTAATAATTGAACTTCTTCGCATGTAGGGTCAAGTTTCAAAAGTAGTGGCAATAAAAAAGCAAGCGTTTTTCCAGTTCCTGTTGGAGATAAAATCACCACATTTTCATGGAGTGCCAGGGCTTCTTTGGCAGCAAGTTGCATGGGATTTAGCTGTTCGATGCCTAGTTTGGATAGGATCTCAGCTTCGTTTTTGACGCGTAGGAACATACGGCAAAGGTAGTCTTTTTGAGTTGTGACTCTTTACTTCTAGTGAAGATTACCCATGGCCGGTTGACGTTTTGGTAGGCTCCTAATCTTACCTTTTCTTTGGAATAGACTTTGGAAATGGGAATTTTCTACCTTTGTAGCATGTGGAAAGAAATTTCGGTCCTAATTTGTAAAGAGATTACCCTGGAATGGAGGCAAAAATATGCCCTCAATGGCATACTCCTTTACGTAGTATCGGCTGTATTCATTACCTACCTTAGTGTAGGGGCAAAGATGGGAACTCTTTCCATTCCTACCTGGAATGCCCTTTTTTGGATTATTTTATTGTTCTCCGCTGTCAATGCAGTGGCAAAAAGCTTTGTGCAAGAGCAGCAAGGACGGCAGTTGTATTATTACATGATCGCCTCGCCAGAGTCCATTATTCTTTCAAAAATTCTTTACAATACCGGATTAACCTTGATTTTAGCGCTACTGGGCTATGGGGTGTTTTCGATTATTTTAGGAAATCCTGTTCAGGACCAGGGATTGTTTTTACTCAACCTGGTGTTGGGTGCAATGGGTTTTTCAGCCAGCCTCACCATGGTTTCGGGCATTGCTTCTAAGGCAGGCAACAATGCTACGCTGATGGCAATATTAAGCTTTCCCGTGATCATCCCCATTTTGTTGATGGCAATACGGATCTCCAAAAATTCACTGGATGGCTTGGATTGGAGTGTTAGTGCAGACAAATTACTCAGTCTTTTTGCTATCAATGCTTTGGTTGCTGCTACTTCCTATTTACTTTTTCCTTATTTGTGGAGAAGTTGATTGTCTGTTGATAAAATTTAGACAACAGTTGACGGTCGATAGATCATAGTAATTTGTACCAAGTACTAGGTACCAAGTATGAAGTATGAATTCTAATTCCAGTCGCACCAAGACTCGGCTGTCGTCAGTGGACTGTGGACCGTTAGCAATATCGCCGATAATCCCCTTGATTTTTTCAGTAGCAGAAGCCAACAAATTTTCCTATTCCTAGTATCTTGTACACATGAAAAATAAAATTGCATTGGTTACTGGAGCGACCTCCGGAATCGGTTGGGCTTGTGCCCTTACTTTGGCCAAATTGGGGTATGACCTTATTGCAACTGGACGAAGAGCCGCACGATTGGAGGAGTTACGCCAGGAACTTCCTGAAGGAATACGCTTTTTGCCCCTTGTTTTTGATGTGTGCGCTCGCGAAGAAGTAGAGCGGTATTTGGCTAATCTTCCATCAGAATGGGCATCCATTGATGTGCTAATCAATAATGCAGGTAACGCTCATGGCTTGGATCCTATACAGACGGGAAATGTAGACGACTGGGATGCGATGATTGACATCAATGTAAAAGGGTTGCTTTACGTTTCTAAGGCCATTATTTCAGGCATGACGGAGCGAAACTCCGGCCATATTATCAATATCGGTTCCATCGCCGGTAAGGAAATTTATCCAAATGGGAATGTGTATTGTGCTTCCAAGCATGCAGTTGATGCGTTGACGAATGGCATGCGCATCGATTTGAATCCCTTTGGAATCAAAGTTATGGGAATACATCCAGGCTTGGTGGAAACAGAATTTTCACTGGTTCGCTTCAAAGGGGATTCCCAGCGCGCCTCTACAATTTACCAAGGTTACCAGCCCTTAGTGGCTCAAGATATTGCCGATATTGTAGAGTTTGCACTTACTAGGCCGCCTCATGTGGTGCTTGCCGATGTAGTGGTACTTCCTACCGCGCAAGCTTCAGCCACAGTGATCAAGAAGAAACTAAATCCATGAGAAAGTTTGGCTACCTATTTCTAAGCTTGACTTTGGCCTGCTCCGCTCCAAAAAGTGACCAGCAATCTTTTTCTACCGCACAGCGAGACTCTCTTTTCGAGGAAGATGCAGCGAGCAGCGAGGAGGAATTGACTGGTATAGACTTAGAAAAATCGCTTCAGGAGCAAGGATTAGTAAATATTCAGGGGGAGATTCCTGGCATTCAAGTGGAATTGAAATATTCTACGGAAGATAATTTTTTCCAGCAGGATGTGTACGGTGATCTTACGCAATGCTACTTACGACCTATTGCTGCTGAGATGCTAGGAAAAGCACAGGTAGCATTGCAAAAAGAGTACCCTAATTTGAGTCTTTTGGTATACGATGGCGTGCGCCCGCTACGTGTTCAGCAGATTTTGTGGGACAGCTTGGACAAGCCGGACAGCATCAAGCCTTTGTATGTTTCCGATCCTAAAATTGGAGGGCTTCACAATTATGGACTGGCAGTAGACCTGACTATTTTTGATCTAAAGTCAGGCAAACCTCTAGATATGGGTACCCCTTTTGATTACTTTGGCTACCCGGCATATCCCGATCGTGAATTGCAGATGCTGGCAGAAGAAAAAATCACCAAATCGCAGGTAGCAAATAGAGAAATCCTGAGAAAGGTGATGAAAGGCGCAGGATTTACAGGAATAGGTAGCGAATGGTGGCATTTCAATGCATTTTCACGTAAAGAAGCTGAAGAAAAATTTTCCTTAATAAACTAACTCAATCCCATAAACTAAAAAGACCCATGAAAACCCGAAGTGCTATTGCCTTGACCTTTGTGCTATTCTTCTTGCTAAACGTTGCGTCTTATGCGCAGCAAGGGGGACAGTTTCGTGTTTTAGTTTTTTCAAAAACAACAGGATTTAGACACCAGTCCATCCCTAATGGAGTGATGGCCTTGAAAAAAATGAGTGAAAAGCATGTGTTTTCAGTGTACACTACTGAGGATGCTACACAATTCTCTGACGAGAATCTTGCTAAATACGATGCAGTGGTGCTGATGAGTACCACTGGGACGATATTTAATGAAACTCAGAAAGCTGCTTTTCAAAAGTTTGTCCAATCAGGTAAAGGAGTGGTTGGAATTCATTCCGCTACCGACACAGAATACGAATGGCCTTGGTACAACCAGATGATTGGAGGCTACTTTCTTGCCCATCCTCGTCAGCAAACCTTACGCTTGCACGTGGTGGACCGTTCGCATCCTGCCACCTGGCATTTGCCTGAAAACTTGCTTTGGACTGACGAGTTGTATGAGTTTAAGAGCATGAACCCGGCCATCAAGGTCTTGATTCAAGCAGATGAGACTACTTACCAGCCTGCAAAAGCCATGGGGGCCAACCATCCAATGGCTTGGTACCATGAGTTTGATGGAGGGAGAGTTTTTTACACTGCCCTTGGCCATGTGGATGCAGTATGGGAAGATGCCGACTTCTTAAAGCACTTGTACGGAGGAATTTGGTATGCAGCTAAAGGGAAACTTCCAAAAAAGTAATGGTTTATAGCGATTCTACTTTTGGATTGGCTCAACTTTGAATTACTGATGATAATCGTCGAGAGACCGCGGTCTGCAGGCAGCCTACAGCTCATTAAAATGAACTTCAAACCTTATTTTTATTTGGTAACAGGTAATAATGCAGATAATCATAAAAAATTAAATAAAAAGCAATGGGCTCGGAACTTCTAAGTCAAAATTTGGTTTCACATATTAAAATCCTTTTTCTGACATGTTAAAAGCGCAAGCTAGACCCGTTCACCTCTACATGGAGGCCAATCCCAATCCCAACTCTTTAAAGTTTGTAGCCAACTTTATGTTGGTGGAGGAGGGTGTAAGTTATGATTTTCCGGATGCAGAAAGTGCTGGAGCAAGTCAGTTGGCTCAGGAGCTATTCAATTTTGCCGCTGTACAACGCGTCTTTATTGCTTCCAACTTTGTAACCATTACCAAGTCTGAAGAGGTAGAATGGACTGAGGTTCAGACCATTTTTCGGGACCATATTCGCCAGTATCTAGAGTCCGGCCAAAAGGCAGTGCAGGTGCTAATTGAAAAAGATCCCTTGTTTGATGAAAACGATTCAGAGATCGTTAAAAAAATCAAAGGCATTCTAGACGAATACATCAGACCTGCAGTGGAGCAGGACGGTGGGGCAATTGTATTTCATTCCTTTGCAGATGGGGTGGTGAAGGTACTTTTGCAAGGTTCTTGTTCGGGCTGTCCTTCGAGTACAGTTACCTTGAAGGCGGGAATTCAAAATCTGCTTACCCGCATGCTTCCTGAGGTGAAGGAAGTGCAGGCGGAGGGAGTGTAAGTCCTTTTTACATGGTTAAATCCAATTGGATCTGGGCATTCCTAGGATTATTTGCACTTGGACTTCGACTGCTCGCTGGATCCTTTCCTGAACTCACGGATCAAATCTATTCCCTAAGTATCTTTCCAATTATTCGAAATGGAATTGACTACAGTTTGGGGTCCTTGCCATTTCCTACTGCTTACTTGTTTTTCGGATTGATTTTTTGGCTTTTTGGTCTAGTATTGCGTCGATTTTTTCAACTTAAAGGAGTAAAAAACCGGTGGAAGTATTTGATGCAAACAGCCGCTAATGGTTTGGGAGCACTAATTTTCTTGTTTTTGTTTCTTTGGGGTTACAATTACCAGCGCACTCCCATCATCGAGCGACTGTCCCTACAACCCAAACCACTCAGCTTGTCGCAGTTGACTGAAGAAATAAATCGATCGCAGCACTTGGCTGTCCTGAGTCGTGGGCAAATCACACAAGATACCACGGCCTTTTGCGAGGTGATGGATTACGCTGCTTTGGAATCTGAAGTTCGGGCGACCTTAGCCCAAAATTCGGGAGTATTATCCTTGAATTTTACGGGTCGACCCCGTACCAAACAGTTTCCTCCTCAAGGAATGATGCGGAGAATGGGTATCCTTGGAATATACTTCCCCTTCACTGGGGAAAGCTACCTCGATCCAGCTTTGCATGCCTTAGAAAAACCATTTACCATAGCCCACGAGATGGCACATAGCCTGGGCGTAACCGATGAGGGGGAGGCCAGTTTTATTGCTTGGGTAGTTTGCACTCGTGCGGAAAATCCGATTTTACGGTATGCAGCGCACCTAGTATTGCTACGGTACCAACTTCGGGATTACTATGTGATGGACCCAGATGGCGCTTTATGCTGGGTGGAAATACTCCCGAGCGGTATTCGCCAAGATTTAATTTCCATTCGAGCAGCCGGAGAAGCGTTTCCTCCAATTTGGCTTGCCTTGAGTCGAAAGTCTAATGATTTATTTTTAAAGTCACAGGGAGTTAAGGCGGGAATCCAGTCGTACCAGCAATTGCCCATGCTTGCTTTTGCATGGCACAAAAAGGCAACAAAAAATGGAGAGGGAGTTAATTTTGAATGAACTGGAATGTTTTGAGGAAGCTTAGATTTTTTATGTGGGGATGTAGTAATTATGGTTATTTTCTATTTCCTACCCAGACGCCAACAATTACTGCAGCTATCCCTAAGTAATGCCCTAATAGTAGTACTTCCCCATCCAACACTCCCCAAAGGATGGCTACAATAGGGATGGTGTAAGTAACTAGACTTGCAAAGAAAGGGCTTGCACTTTTGATCATGATATTGAATAGAATCAAAGCAGTAGCAGTACCTACCATTCCTAGCAAAGTCACGTAGCCCAAGGCCTCCCAAGCGTCGGGGTGGGTAGCCATTTTGTAGGAAAAGTTGGTTCCTGCAAACAAATAAATCAGAGCCATTGGAAGAATCATCAACAAGGAAATGGAAGAAATTTCGATGGACTTGAGTTTGGTAAATCTTGTTTTGATAAAGTGTAAGTTGATGCTGTAGCAAATGCAAGCTGCAATGACATACAAGGCATAGGCATTGATGTTGGATAAGGAATCCCATCCTCCACCCTCTTTAAATGTAACTAAGATAATAACGCCCAAAAATGCAATTACTAGGCCTATTCCATTTCTTTTGGTGATGGAGGTATTGAAAAATAAGGCTCCCACCAGGACTACGAAAAGTGGAGTCAATGCATTCAATACGCCTGTAAGTGAACTACTCAGCTGCGTTTGTGCAATGGGAAATAGGAAAGCGGGGATAAAACTGCCCAATAGGCCAGTTACAAGTAAGTTTTTTACTTGGCTTTTACTGAGCTGTTTGATCCTTGGAAGAGATAAAGGGAGCAGTAAACTTGCTGCTGCTACCATTCGGTAAGCACCGACCTCTCCCGGAGAAAACACTTCCAATCCTCTTTTGATCAAAATAAAGGAACTACCCCAGATCAAGGTTAACACTACAAGGAGCGTCCAATTTTTTAAACTATTTTCTGAAGAAATGGAGGTCATGGGTGGATAAGTGAAGGCAAAGAAAGTCAAATTCTAGGGCAGGATAGTTTAATTTCCTAGAAAGCGGCAAGCATAGGTTAAAGCGATAGAAATTCGTAATCCGCGTAGGTTTCTTGTACCCGATCCAAAATTGATACTACTTCCGAATAGTGCTCTGCCGTAACCATTTCGGTGCGGAATGGTTTGAAGTTGGGCATGCCTCTGAAGTAATTCGTGTAGTGTCTGCGCATTTCCAAGATCCCTTGCTTTTCGCCTTTCCACTCGATTGAAAAATCCAAGTGCTTTTTGGTGACCGCAAGACGCTCGCTTAAATCTGGGGCAATAAGTTTTTCACCCGTGGCAAAAAAGTGCTTGATTTCATTAAAAATCCAGGGATATCCAATAGATGCCCTTCCGATCATGATGCCATCAACGTTGTATTTGGCTCGGTATTCGGCTGCCTTTTCTGGGCTATCTATATCTCCATTCCCGAACACAGGGATGTGAAGCCTAGGATTATCCTTGACTAAGTTGAGCCAAGACCAGTCCGCCTCTCCCTTATACATTTGTTGACGGGTACGGGCGTGGATGGATATCGCTTGAATACCCACATCTTGAAGGCGCTCAGCTACCTCTACAATTCGAATGGTATCCTGGCTCCAGCCTAGTCTAGTTTTGACAGTAACGGGCAGATTTACACGTTTGACAATTTCTGCTGTCATTGCGACCATCTTGTCGATGTCCAGTAAGATTCCAGCACCAGCGCCCTTGCAGGCGACTTTGTGTACGGGACAACCGTAATTGATATCCAAGATATCGGGCCCAGCAGCCTCAGCGATGGCAGCAGCTTCCCGCATAGATTCAATTTCAGCACCAAAAATTTGAATGCCAACTGGGCGCTCGTAATCGTATACATCCAATTTTTGAACGCTTTTGGCAGCGTCGCGAATAAGTCCTTCGGAGCTGATAAACTCGGTATACATTAAATCAGCACCGTTTTGCTTGCAAACCGCCCGAAAGGGAGGGTCACTTACGTCCTCCATCGGGGCTAGCAAGAGCGGGAAATCTCCCAACGCTATATTTCCAATCTTTACCACGTGACATTCTAAATTTCGTGTAAATTTAGCCCAATTATGGAGATTTACGATACTCGGGCTGAAATAGCCTCTCGAAAGAACTGGTTTTTGTCCTTGGTAGTCATTACGTTAGTGACGTTTGGAACTTTGGTAGTACTCCAAGGGGTTGCTATGGCACTTATTCCTACTTTATTTCAGGTATCCCTGGAAGAGCTAATTGCCTTGGTCAATGGCGAATACGATATTCCCAATGGCCGAATGGCCTTGTTATTTACCCAAGGGATTGGTTCTGGTCTAGGATTTTGGGTTGCCACTTGGATTTGTATTCGTTTTTTAGAAAAAGCAGAGCTCCACTGGGCAAGTCAGCGAAGTAGGGTGAATTTGAAAAATCTGACCTTGGTTACGGTAATTACCCTTGGAGGGATGCTTTTCAATGGGCTCTTGGTGTATTGGAATTCCCATTTAATACTTCCAGCCTCCTTGGCTGAATTAGAAACTTGGATGCGAGAGATGGAAACCCAACTCATGGAATTGACGCAATATTTGACCGATTTTCAATCTATTCCAGAACTCCTTACTGGAATTTTAGTGATTGGTGTTTTTGCCGGTGTGGGAGAGGAACTGTTTTTTAGAGGCCTCCTTCAACCCAAGCTTCAGGGGTATTTACGCTCTGCCCATTGGGGGATATGGCTCACTGCATTTATTTTTTCAGCAATCCATGTACAGTTTTTCGGATTCTTGCCCCGCTTATTTTTAGGTGCTTTGTTTGGGTACCTGTACCATTATACAGGAAGCTTGTTTTACCCTATCCTGGGTCATATTTTGAATAATACACTCACTGTTTTGCTCGTATATGCGGCCAATCAGGGCATCTTGGATTTAGATATACAAGCTACAGATACGGTATCCTACCCAGGCGCTGGTGCTGGACTTTTGGTTCTTATCCTTGGATTCCTTTATTTTAAAAAAGTCAATCAGACCAGAGATGAAAAATTGGACCAAAGTATTTGAGGATCAAAACCAAATACGCGTAGAAATTGTAAGGGGGGTCTTGGAAGGCAAGGGGATTGCCGCGTTTATCTTAAATAAAAAAGAGACGGTCTATCAATTGAATGGAACCTTTGAGGTGCTCGTTCCTAGGGATGAATCGATCAATGCACTTCAATTGATTCAGCATGAAATCACGTTTTAATATCAACAAATACAGTAATTTAGGGCAGCGGGCCATTACCTCTGTGGTGGGGGCAGGAGTGATTTTAACCGCCTTAGTATATTCAGATTGGACTTACTTTTTGATTTTTGCGCTCATCCTAGGGGCTTCACAAATGGAGTTTTACAAACTATCAGGATTGGATGGCATGCTTCCTCTGAAGAGTTTTGGTACCATCCTGGGGTTATTGATCTTTGCGCTTACTTTTATGGTAGAAAAAGAGCGATTGCCTCACGAATACCTCTACCTGATTTTCCCTTTGGTCTCCCTGACCTTCTTCATCAAACTTTATAAGAAAACGGATAAAAAACCCTTCACTGGAGTAGCATATACCTATCTCGGTATTTTTTACGTTGCTGTACCCTTTTCCCTATTGAATTTGGCTGTATTTTCCGTAGATGCAGTGTACCACTACGAAATTTTGGTTGGCTGCATTCTTATTTTATGGGCAAGTGATACAGGAGCATATTTTGCTGGTACTCGCTTTGGGAAGACGAAGCTTTTTGAACGGGTGTCCCCCAAAAAATCCTGGGAAGGGTTTATCGGCGGGGCATTTTCCGCACTTATCGTCGCATTTGTGATTTCCAACTATTTTTTGGTATTGGACGATTGGAAATGGCTGGTTATTGCTGGTATCATCATCATTGCCGGGACCTATGGGGATTTGATCGAGTCCCTGTTTAAGCGCTCCATAGAAATCAAAGATTCAGGTTCTGTGCTCCCCGGACATGGAGGATTTATGGATCGATTTGATGGATTGCTACTTTCAGCACCCTTTATTACTGCTTTCTTGAAAATCTGTTAATTCTAAGCTTGGCAATTAAAAATCTGCTTAAATTCACCCTGTAATATATTACCTAAAAACCCAATATGGCTTACATAGAACCGGCACCGATAAAGGATAAAGAGAATCCTTTGGAGTCCATGATGGAGAGATTTAACATCGCAGCCGAAAAACTCGGACTTTCCGATGAAGTGTACAATGTCCTAAAGAATCCTGCCAAACAAGTGATTGTTTCCCTACCTATCACCATGGATAATGGAAAGATCCAGGTTTTTGAGGGCATTCGAGTGATCCATTCCAATATTTTAGGTCCTGCCAAAGGCGGAATTCGATTTGCACCAGACGTGCATTTGGATGAGGTCCGCGCTCTTGCGGCTTGGATGACCTGGAAATGTGCAGTAGTAGATATCCCTTATGGTGGTGGTAAAGGAGGG
>JALRIY010000209.1:3792-4044 GCA_023255285.1 Algoriphagus sp. | reverse complement strand
ATTCAGTTCCAAAAGCCCATCCAACAAGTACTGATTAAGGGTTTGTAAGCGAGTTTCTATGCGACCCTTGCCAATCTGTTCATGGAACTCCGTGGCTGCCACCATGCCTACAGCCAGTGCCTTGCTCTGTGTCCCGTAATCAAAACGTCGAGCAGAAGGCACGTAACCTGCAAGGGTTGGGGGATTGGAGAATAAGTCCCAGCCTGTATCCGAATGTCCACCTATCATTACGGGACGGAGTTTTTCTAAGGA
>JALRIY010000209.1:0-3782 GCA_023255285.1 Algoriphagus sp. | reverse complement strand
TAGAGAAAGGCTGTACCACTAGGGCCCAGCATCCATTTGTGGAAGCATCCTGCATAAAAATCACAACCTAGTGCAGTCAGGTCCAAGTTAAAGGTACCTGCCCCATGTGCTCCATCAATGGCTGTGAGAATCCCACGCGTTTTTGCTAGGCTACAAATCTCCTGGATAGGGAATACCAATCCCGTGGTGCAGGTCACATGAGGGATAGCTATCACCTTGGTTTTGGGGTTAATTAATTTTTGAATTTCGTTCAAATTTTCTGCTTGGGTTGCTTTGGGCTCAAAAGTTCGGAGGACGATTCCGTCGTATTTGGCTCTATTGAGCCAAGGAAGTGCATTCCCTGCATGTTCGTGGGTGGTGAGGATCACCTCATCACCAGCAGTAAGTGGAATGCCCCAAGCTATAATATTAATGCCTTCGGTGGTGTTATGGGTGATGGAGAATTCGGTATTTTTAATTCCAAAAAAATGTGCTAATTGGATCCGTTCTGCGTCTGAGTTGCCGTATTCCCCACTGGTATTGATGTCCAAACTGCTTTTTTGTAGTGCATCGAGAACGGAGTAGGGAGCTGGACCAAAGGTTCCGTTATTGAGGTAGATGCGGTTGCTCTGTAGCGGAAATTGCTTGCGAATGGCTTTCCAGTAAGCTTCGTCTTCTAGTTCTGGGGAGGGAAATGGAGTTCTGTAGGTATTGGGAAGGGCAAATGCCGCTAATCCAGGAAGGCTCAATCCTAGCCCAAGGTGATGGAGAAAAGTTCTTCTGCTTGCCATAACGATCACATTGAGAAGGAAAATAAGAAAAATTGCTGGGATCCCGCTACTTTTTTCATAGTTGGTGGCGATTCCCAGTTTGGTGCTGCTGCTCCTCCTAGAATTTAGGATAGTGCCAATTCCAAGTTGACACAAGGCGGTACATCCTCCTCGTAGTGGCTTACGTAGATGACAGCAGTAGGAATGCGGGTTAGGAGGTCTTGTAAAGTGTTTCTAAACAGGTCGCGCTGCTGTTCGTCCAAACCTTGGGAAGCCTCATCTAGGATCAAGAGCTGCGGTTTTTTGATCAGTGCGCGAGCTAGTAAGGCCCAGCGCTGCTGCGCCAAGGATAGTTCAAAAAAGTAGGTCTCTACCAAGTCTTGGAGTTGAAAGGCTTCCATCCAGGTAATAGCCAAGTCCTCTTGTTCGGGGGTTACCGATTTAAATAGTCCCAGGGTATCGAAAAGTCCGGAGAGAATCACCTTTCTCAGACTCTGGTTTCGAGGAAAGTAGCGGCTGAGTTCGGGTGCTACAAAACCGATGGGCTTTTTGAGTTCCCAGATGCTCTCTCCCGAACCTCTTTTCTTTCCAAAAAGGGAAAAATTCTGGGAATAGGCCTGGGGATTTTCTCCGATAAGCAAGCTGATTAAGGTTGATTTCCCACTTCCATTTTTTCCCCTTAATCGCCAGCGTTCTCCGGATTGGATGTTCCAATTAAGCCGATCTAGGATAAGGGTCTGACCATAGCGTATCGACACCTCCTCCAAGCTTACTACCGGACCAGAATAGACCGGGTAGGAGGATAGTATGGGAAGGATAGGAGACAGGTCCCAGGAATGGATTGGGTTAGGCCTAGTATGTGGATCATACTGCCAGCGTTCCCAGATTTGTAGGCCTTTAAAATCCTTCAAATAGGCAATATGCGTAATCTGAGCTGGAATCTCCGCCGAGGTGGTAGTGAGTAGTACGTGGATATTGGCTTGGATGCAAGCAGCTAAGAAATCCCCAAAGGCCGCTCGGCTTTCCTGATCTAACCCGGTGAGGGGCTGATCCATCAAGTAGAGCAAGGGCTGCCGCAAAAGGCCAGCTGCCAAAGAGAGCCGCCGCGTTTCACCATTGGAAAGCATCAATAGGGAGGCATCAAGGAGGTGATTTAGGCGCAGGAGTTCGGCAACTTTTTCAGTGGTCCAAGGTCCTTTCCGCGCTGCGGGTATGGATTGAAGGTAACTGCCCACGGTGATGGTGTCGTGGACATCGGCACTATTGAAGCGCTGTTGGTAGTAGAAGTTCTGGAGGCCAGCTTTATTTCGGATGGGGTAATCCTGGGAGACTAGTGCGATCAAGTCTCGGAAACTATGTACTTGGCCTGCTTGACTTTGTTGTGCGGTATAGTCTCTCGCAAAGGGAGTTTCTAGACTTCCTTGCTGCAGCAAAGTTTTTCCAAGGAGAGTTTCCAATAGCCCTGTTAAAGACTTTCCTGAATCTCCATACACCGCCCAATGTTCCCCTCGCTTCCAAGTGAACTGGAGTTTCTCCCCAAGAGTTGCCCCTCGAAAATGAACCTGTGTATCGGTTAGTTGGATGAGGATAGGGTTAGACATGAGAGCGAAAAACAGGTGCTATTTACTAGTTCTATTGGGTAGTGTGGAGCAAGTTACTTTTACTAAACCACTCGAACTAATTTGATGTAAAAAATTGATTCATAATTATTCATCTAGTTTTACATCAAGTAAATTAGAGTAGTATTAATCTATTGGGTATGGAATAAAGACAAAGCTGGTAAAGGCTCCATCCATCACAAATAAGCAACAGAATTCGTCGGGGTCTTTGTAGGCTTGCGTGAATTCTTCTACCGCTTCTTCAGCGATCAATCCCCGCTGCACAAACTCGTCGATGTAGGTGATGAAGTAGTTCCAATCCAAATCTTTTTCAGCTTTGCCAATAAAGATTTTTCCGATGGGTTGCATGTCTTTCGAGATGGGAAAAATAGGGTAGGCTGAGAAGCCTTTGGAACGAACCTGGTAGGAAGCTTCTTTAAGGACATCACAAATTTTGATAAAGTCCGTGGTAATTGTGCCAAGATATTTGCCACTTAATTCGGGGTCATTAAAATCTGAGATCATTGCTTGAGGCTTAAGCGTACAACATTTTCAACATGGTAGGTTTGTGGGAACATGTCCACAGGCTGGACTAGATCTACTTGGTAAAGTTCTCCTAACAAGCCTAGGTCTCTCGCTTGGGTAGCAGGATTACAAGAAACGTACACAATTACAGGTGCAGCAATGCGAAGCAGCATTTGGATGACCTTTTCGTCCATTCCCGCACGTGGAGGATCAGTGATGATCAAGTCTGGCTTGGGATGGGTTGCCATAAATTCATCGTTAAGAATATCCTTCATGTCCCCGGCATAGAATAACGTGTTTTCGATGTGGTTCAATCGAGAATTTAGTTTTGCATCTTCAATGGCCGCTTCCACATATTCTACCCCGATTACTTGTTTGGCTTGTTTGGCCACAAAGTTGGCAATGGTACCTGTACCGGTGTAGAGATCGTACACCACCTCATTCCCCTTCAGTTGAGCCTGATCACGAACTACCTTATACAGTTCGTAGGCTTGAACAGAATTTGTTTGGTAGAAGGATTTTGGACCAATGCGAAACCGAAGTCCTTCCATAGCCTCTTCGATATAGGGCAAACCTGAATACGTCACTACTTCCAAATCGTGAAAAGTTTCATTGCCCTTGGTGTTGATGACGTAGAGTAGGGAGGTGATTTCGGGGAAACGACCTTTCAAAAAGTCCATTACTTTAGAAATTGACCCTGGGTCATTTTCTCCAAATTGGACGATGACCATCGTTTGTTGGGTGCTTGTAGTGCGGATGATCAGGTTGCGTAGCAATCCCACCTGATTCCGAATGGCATAAAAAGTTAATCCTTCTTGACGTGCAAAATGACGCAACTCATTTCGGACGGAATTTGAAATACCTCCTTGCAGGTAGCAGTGTTCGATGTCAATGATTTTATCGAACATCT
>JALRIY010000208.1 GCA_023255285.1 Algoriphagus sp. | reverse complement strand
CTTAAAATGGATGGTAATTACGGGCATTTTCAAGGTCTTTGGATCCACTGCTTTGAAATACTCTTGCGAGGCAAGGTTGACCAAGGTCCTTTCTTCTCCCAGTTCATTCAATGCTTTGCTGATCTTGGTTCCCCAGTACTGGTAGAGGGTCTTTCCCTTCTTGGTTTGGAGGGCTGTGCCCATTTCTAGCCGGTAAGGCTGAATCAAATCCAATGGCTTCAACAACCCATACAATCCAGATAAGATTCGTAAATGCTGTTGTGCAAATTCCAAGTCTTCTGGGCTAAAGTGATCTGCTTCCATTTTTGCGTAAACTTCTCCTTTGAAGGCCAAGACCGCTTGTTTGGAATTTTCTAGGCTGAAATTCTCCTTAAAGTTCTTGTAGCGCTCCTCGTTCAGGCTTGCTAGGGAATCGCTCAGGTGCATCAATTTGGAAATTTGTGAAGCTGATTTTTTCTTCAAGACGCCTACCAAATCCTTCACTTCTGAGGGAAAGTCAGGTTGGGTATAGCTGCTGTATTCGGGATTGCTGTAATCTAGGGTTTTGGCTGGAGAAATGACAATCAACATAAGTTACTGGATAATGACAAGTGCTTTGGTTTCGGTTTGGGTAAGATTTTGTACTCTAGAAGTTAACCGAACAACGACTGCGTATGTTCCCGAAGGAACCAATTTTCCGTCAACTAGTCCATCCCAAGGGCAAAAAGGCTGCAAAGGAGCTAAGTTTTCATGCTCGCAAAAAAAGATTAACTCTCCCCAGCGATTATAAATAAATACATCCACTTCATCAATGTATTCATTGGCATACAAAATAAAGTTTCGGTTGGGGTCATTGAGTACCATCCCACTTGGAAAGGCCACCTTGAGGCGACAATCTTCGATGACGCTGAAGGTTCCTTCCCAAAAACAGCCCAGAATATCTCCAACACGTAGGGTATAAGTCCCCCCTTTTTCTGGGCTAAAGGTAGGGTCTTGGGAAATCTCCTCCCCATCTAAAATCCAGGAATAGCTTGCATATGGCCCGGGATCAAGTGTGGCTATCTTTCCTTCTACCGAACAAATGACGATGGGTTCTGTAGGAAGTAGGGCAGGGGTCAATCTGGATTTAACGACCACTGTGTTGGCTCTGCCTAACTCACAACCATTGCTGCTACGAAGTAGTACCTCGTAGGTGCCCTCTTTGTCTACTTCAATGCGGTTAGTGGTGAATGCAGGAAGTCTGGTCCGGGTCCCACCAGATACCAAAAACCATTCAAATTCTGCTACTGTACTAAGATTAGCTATTACCTCTAGCGTGGTGGACTCTTGGTTTACACAAAAAGGGCTCGCATCCAAACGAACTAAAAGTGGGGCTTCTAAGATTTCTGCAGTGAAGGCAAGTTTATTGGTAGGACAAGCCCCTCCACTAGCAGGAAGTACCTCCAAGGTATAGTTTCCAGACCTACTGGGGACAAACTCCTGCCTTCTTCCTACAATAATTCCTAATTCATCTTTCCATAAAAAGATTACGTCAGTAGGGGCTGCATTGTTCAGAATGGCTTCATATCGAATGCCTGTCAAGCAATCTACTATAGGGTCTGAAAGTTCAAATTCCAATGCAGGGCTTAAATTAATTTCCATAGAAAGGACCTTAGGACAGTCTTGTCCAGTAGGGTCTTCTCCAAGTAGTGCGTAATTTCCACTTTCGGTAAGCAGGAATGATCCATCTGCTGCTGGTGAAATAGTAGTTCCTCCAGGTGCGGTGAGGGTGTAGTTCAGCGGCTTGGGTCCAGTTGGACTGAAGCTGAATGAAACACAGCCTTCCACCACAGCAGGAACAGAAAATTCAACCTCAAATTTTTGATTGACCACATAGAGCTGTGGATCTGGAATTGTACATCCAGCCCCATCCTCCAATTCAATTAAATAGGTGCCATTTGGAACAGGAACGAAAAAAGTGGGGGAATTGGGTAGGGTGCCAGAAAATTCAAGACCATCTCCTTGTCGAATGATTTTGTAAGTGCCTACACCTGCAATACCTCCAGCAAATGTGAGTTGAAGCCCCCCTTCAGCTACACCCGTGGTCGAGCAAACTTCATCTTGAGGGGTGACATTTAAGTCAAAGCCAGTAGGAGGATTGGTATTTCGCACCGTCACGGAAGAGGAATAGGAGCAGCCAGATGCATTCTCTGCAAGTAGGGTGTACACGCCTGGTCCAAGACCTGAAATTGGGATCACGGTACCCTGTGATGAAGCAGGAAAACTTAGACCTAATTCCACGAGTTGGATTGAGCTTACATCTGCCTGAAGGGTAACTTCCAGCGCTCCATCCAGGGAGCTGCAGTCGGTGGAAGGGCTAGTTTCTTCTACCAAAATGAGGGGAATTTCATTGACCAGTAAGTTGACTTCCTTGGTGACTTGACAGGTCGCTAAAATAGGGTCTTGTACGACAAAGGTGAAGGTGTATTGACCAGGACCGGGCAGGCTGAGTACCTCTAAGTTCAATTCAAAGAAAGTGCCCAAAGGCACTAGGGTTCCCTCTTGATTCCGTTCGTAAAACCACTCTCCCGTGACGGGGGTGTTGGGAGCAAAAGTGACTGTCGATTCTTCAAAACAGACTTCAGTGGCTGATTGTGTGAGTTCAAATTCAAAAGCAGGTCCGACAAAAATTGAGGCTGTGCTGTTGCAGGCAGTGGTGAATGCGATTTGATCCTCCGTCGCATTGGTCGCGTTTCGATATTGAACGACTACGGTATAAATACTTTCTTCTGTGACAGTGATTGAATTTGAATTGGCATCGCCTAGTATCACTCCAGCAGCATTGGTCCACAAGAAATCGTATTCTCCTGAACTAGGATCGTAGTCTTCGATAGCCGTCAAGGTCACTTCATTGCCTTCACACAGCGTGGCATCGGTTGCTAAGGTAAGTACTGGTGGCGCTATGATTTCAAGAGTTCCTTCAGCAGTGAAGTAGCCGATTTCCGCGCAGCGGTCTACCCGCAATTCAATGGTGTAGTTGCCTGCTTGACTAAAAATTTGCTCCAAATTTTGAAATTGGTCTCCAGGGCCTCCAAAATTGGAGCGAACGACGGTGCCATCCTCGTGGGTAATGGTCCAGAAATAGGAATCTATATCGGGCTCACCGCCTCCTTCCAAAGTAGCAGTTGCTCCAGAAATAGGGTCTAAGCAAAGAGTTGAAGGGATTCCCAAAGCAGGTTCGGGAATAGCGCTTCCGGAGTTTTGGACAAACGAAGGTAAACCTAAATTGGACGTTCCGGGCATGGCTTCCACTGCGTCTTGGTTGAAGGTACTGGCTGCAGTACAACCTGTTCCAACTTGAATTTGACCGATGCGATTGTCCCCCACCACAGCGACATAGATTTGACCATCAGAAGCGATTTGTAATGCGCCTAAATTAAGTCCTGCGGTACCACTGAGAGTCTTTTTAGTAGAAATAATACAAGTAGCTCGCTCCTCAGGAGTAGAGGCTGTAGCGAAGCAGTTAGGGCAGTCAGGCACCACTTCCTTAATGAGGTACTCCTCAATTCCTGCCCCTCCATTTCGGTAGGAAACCAGAATTCGGTCGGAATCCTGCGAAAATTCAAGGCCATAAATTTCTCCAGAGCAGCCCAGATCCAAGAGTGCATACTCGCTGAGTGCGCCGGTTTGCTGGTTAAATTCAAAAATCTCTGTTCGGTTGCACCCTCCTTCAGAAATGGTAATCGCCAACTTACTGCCATCTGGACTAAATTTCATTGTTCCCACACCCGATGAATATCCATGAGGGCTACCTACTGAACTGAGCGCAGGTTGACCGATCCCTTGGCTCGAGATGGGATAGGCACGAAAGGTTGTGTTGCCTAGTTCATGAAAAATTACCCAGGTGGTATCGCCCGAACTTAAGGCAGCACTGTGTTCCGTGGAGGGGCTAAAAAGGAAGTTATCTTTGGTGACGACATTTCCTACTCCCGTTGTGTTTTCAGCCTTAATATCGACTAAAGAAAAGCGCACCTCGTTGCTGCCACTTGCTGAGGTTTGGGTGGTAAAAAGGTAGAAGAGGGTAGGTTCGGAAGGCACACCGACAGCCACTACGCCTTGACTCGCTGCGTTGCT
>JALRIY010000207.1 GCA_023255285.1 Algoriphagus sp. | reverse complement strand
GTTCATATCCCTTGGTATCCGCATAGCGTGCAAGGTCAAGCCACCAGGTAGCCCATTTTTCGCCATAAGCTTCTGCAGTGAGCAGCTGATCTACGGCTTGTTCGTAGGTGATTTTCCCAGCTGAAAAGTCTTTGGCTAGCGCTTCGGATGGAGGCAATCCAGTAATATCCAAGGCCACTCGACGGAGAAGTCGCATTGGGTCTTCTTTTGGAGCAGGGGACAGCCCTTGGGCGGTCAGTTGCTCCTGGACGAAATGGTCAATCGGTGCGAGCGCTTGGACGTCATTACCTCCCAAGCCTGCAGTGCTAAAGTTACCTGGAAGTTCCGGGGCTTTTACGGGTTCATAAGCCCAATGCCTCCCCCACTTCGCCCCTTGGTCAATCCATTTTTTAAGTAGGTCAATTTCTTCATCTGAGAGTTGGGCGCGCTGGTAGGGCATCCGAAGTTCGGGGTCGGCATGCGTCAAGCGCTTGATTAGCTCACTTGAAGAAGCACTGCCCGGGACGATCGCAGGATGACCCGATTCGGTAGCTGCGAGAGCCTCCTCTTCGAAAAGGAGACTGAATCCTCCATTCTTTTTCACCCCTCCATGACAGGAGATGCACTGTTTGTTGAGGATGGGCTTGATGTCTGTATTGAAGTCCACCTCTTTTTCCGGACCAAAAAAGTAGACCCCAATGAGGGTGCACCCAATCAAGATAGAAAAAAGTAAGGCAAGGCGGTTGGTAAACATAGTTTGAAATGAAGTATTGAAAATTATCTAATTTCAAACTAGAATACAAGCATTCGGGTGGGAGGGATTCCCCATGGTTAAAACCATGGGGAAAGATTGAATCGTCCGCTAGGCGGACTGGGAAGTGGTTAGATTGATAGTAATCAAGAAAATTGTTTTGCCTACATTGAGGTAGCATTTCGTTTAGTGCCGTAGGCACGACTCAACTCCAAAAAGCCAATTCATTGGCTTAGCTAAACCGTATCTAAAGAAAGCCTACTACGGGTGAGTGCTGTAAGCACGACTCAACCCTATCCAGCCAATGAATTGGCTAGGGGGAGGGGCAGGGCTAGCGCTAAGGGACCTCAAAAAAAATCCTTTTAGGAGTCCTTCTATTTTTCCTTATTTTAGCCAACTATGAGCAGTCCCTCCTCCTCCCTCAACCGAAGATTGGGCCTAGTAGGCTTGACAGCCACCGGCATCTGTTCAATGATTGGGGCTTCGATCTATGTGGTTCCTTTTATGATTCAGCGGAATGTGCCCGGAATTGGTCCCTACGTGATCCCTGCCTTTTTATTTGCCTCTATTCCAGCACTTTTTGCTGCGCTAGCCTACGCAATTTTAGCCTCAGCCATGCCACGAGCGGGAGGAGCTTACCTCTATGCCAGCAGAGCCCTGCACCCTTTTTGGGGATTTATCGCGAGCTTTTCTCAATGGTTTGGCTTGTCTATCGTCATCGGGGTAATCGCCTATGTGGTGGTTCCTTTTTTTAGTGAAGTAGCACTTGCAATGGATTGGAAACCACTGGCCTTTTGGTTGGGTCAAGGCCTCGTACGAGTGCTCCTCGCCTTGGTGATGCTTTGGGTTTTTATTGGAATAAATGTCCTCGGATTGACTTTTTACGAGCGTACCCTTATTCCCTTGATGATTTTGATGTTTGCATTGGGTCTAGTAGTGATTGGGGGAGGATTGAGTTATACCCAGGATGATTTTTTGGCGATGCTCGCCGCAAAAGAAGGAAGGACTGTTGATCTGATTGAGGTTCCTTTCAGCTGGATGACTTTTTTATCGGCAGCTGCTATTTTATTCTCAAGCTTTATCGGATTTGACTCCATTGCTCAGGCAGGTGGTGAGGCCAAAAACCCGACCCGTAATCTCCCGAGAGCCATCGGATTGGCCATTGTGGCGGTCGGCTTGTTTTACGTTTCCTTTACCTATGCAGTTTACCACGCTGTACCCTGGCAATTTGTGGCCGGAGAAGCACTTTCCAAGGACCTAACTGCAGCAGGCCTTCTTTCTATTCTTCTTCCATCAGGTATTGGAATCGCCATCCTGCTAGGCGCTGCCATAGCCCTATTGAATGACCTGCCAGCAATGATCCTCTCGGTATCCCGCCTCGTATTCGCCTGGGCGGAAGATGGAATTTTTCCAAAAAGCTTGGCGGGCATACACCCCAAGTTCCATACGCCGGTGTCAGCCATTCTGTTGAGCGGGGGAGTTTCTTCTCTTGGAATATTGGGTAGTCACTTTGCTGGAGATTTCTTCCTCGGGATCGATATTATGGTGACCTCTATGCTGGTCAATTTTATTTTCATGTGCCTTTCTGTAGCCTGCTTGCCCAAGAGAAATCCAGCGTTAGCAAAAGGAATTACGATCTTCCCAAACCCGTTAGGAAGAACAATACTCGTCGGAATAGGCGCTGTTTTGCTCAGCTGTTTTCTGTTGATTCATACTTACAAAGAGTTAACTTCCTCGGTCGATGCCTGGTATTTTCATTCCACCTGGATTTGGTTGATCGTGATGGGGATGGCTGCCCTTCTATTTTTTATCCGTTGGCAAAAACTAAAAAAGTCCAACCCCGACCTACTCTTAAAATTTTCAAAGTTACCCTAAGAAATTATGACCCTTTCAAACTACACAGAACTCGCACCTGGCCTAAGCATCAGCCGCGCACTTACAGGGCTTTGGCAGATTGCTGATTTAGAACGGGATGGCACCAAGGTCAATGCTGTGGAAGCCGCTAGGCATATGAAAGCCTACGTAGATGCAGGGTTTACCACCTTCGACATGGCTGACCATTACGGCTCTGCGGAGGAGATTACTGGGGTATTCCGTGACAGTTATGGGTCCGATACTGCACAATTTTTTACCAAATGGGTTCCCTCACCGGGAAAAATTACTGCTCCCCAAGTGAGAGAGGCCGTTGAAACGGCAATGAAACGAATGAAAACGGATCGGATTGACCTGATGCAATTTCATGCTTGGCAATATGCACATCCCAGTTGGGTGGATTGCCTTTTTTGGCTGCAAGAACTAAAAAATGAGGGGCTGATTCGACACCTGGGCCTAACCAATTTTGATACGGCCCACCTTCAGGTGGTGGTCAATTCAGGGATAGAGGTGGTTTCCAACCAGGTCTGCTATTCCCTGCTAGATCAACGCGCAGCAGGCGAAATGACCAAGTTATGCCTGAAGCATGGGGTAAAGCTGCTGGCCTTCGGAACCCTGGGAGGAGGATTCCTTTCGGAAAAATGGCTCGAAAAACCAGAGCCGGTTTTGAATGAATCGCTCACCTGGTCTCAAATGAAATACAAACGCTTCATCGATGCTGCCGGAGGATGGGAGCGCTTCCAAAACCTCCTAGCAACACTCCAACCCATAGCCCAGAAGCATGGGGTGGGCATTGCAACCTTGGCAAGCCATTACATGCTCCTTCAACCTGCTGTGGCTGGGGTGATCATTGGTGCGCGCTTGGGTAAAAGTGAACACATTGCAGAAAATCAGCAGTTATTTTCGATCCAATTGGACAAAGCAGATCGTGAAAGCATCCAAACTGCTTTGAGTAGCCTCCAAAAAATCCCTGGGGACTGTGGCGACGAGTACCGCAAGGCTCCCTTCCTTACTGCTTCGGGTGATTTAAGCCACCATATTGACGGCTTGCCGAGTCCGTATCCCACCCAGGAGGGAGCCGATGGACGAATCAAAGCACTAAGCGGCACCATTTGGGAAGACATTGCAGGCTTCAGCAGGGCTGTCCGAAAAGGAAATCACATTTTAGTATCTGGCACAACTGCCACACATGGATCAGTGCAAATGGGAGGAGATGATCCTGCTGCGCAAATGCATTTCATTATAGACAAGGTGGAAGGGGCGATTCGATCCCTTGGAGGGAGCCTGGAGGACGTGGTGCGCACACGGATTTTTGTACAGCGTGCATCCGATTGGGAGGCCATTTCCCGAGCCCATGGACAGCGCTTTGCTGGAATTCAGCCCGCCAATACTCTGGTACAGGCCACCCTGATCGGTGATGGCTACCTCGTTGAGATGGAAACGGATGTACTGCTTGGCTAAAAAAAGATTTAGAGGGTAAGCTCCAAAAGCGCATAGCTCAAACTTTTACCATGGGCATCGAGCGCCAAAGAAGTAGTTACACCGCCGGCT
>JALRIY010000206.1 GCA_023255285.1 Algoriphagus sp. | reverse complement strand
CCGTATGCGGGGCCTCATTGTTTTTCTATCCTTGGAATCGTTATTGACCGAGTTGGGGATTTAAACCCTAGGCTACGAATTATGTTAATATAAAAAATAAGTTGATGCTCTTTACCGCTACCGATACATCGACTGCAATCTGGCAGACGCTACTCCACGAACTACAGCGAGGTGCTTTGGACCCTAAACATCCCTTTCGTTACCTAACTCTAGCTAGCTCAGGCAAGCAGTTTCCTCAGGTCCGAACGGTAGTTTTGCGTCAATTCACTGCTGATTTGGAGTTCTTGGCGTACACCGATTTTCGATCCTCCAAAGTACAGGAGTTGCTTGAAGTACCCCGTGTAAGTTTACTTTTTTACCATTCCAAAAAGCAGGTCCAAGTACGGGTCAAAGCCTTGGCTACAATTCATGTAGCGGATGAACTTGCACAGGAACATTGGAAGCGAGTATCCGAGAAGAGGAGGGCAGAATACCAGAATAAACTTGGGCCAGGCACGCGAATTGAAAGGCCTGCGATTGGCTGGGAATCTTCCTCGGAACTGGCACATTTTTCGGTATTGAAATTTTCTCCCCTTTCCATTGAAGTGCTTCAGTTGGCACGAGAAGGACATGTACGAATCCAGTTTGACTTGGCTTCTGGATGGCAAGGGGCTTGGTTGGTCCCTTGAGGCCATAAAAAAAGTCCCAAGAACTTTGGGACTATTAGGGCATGGGACCTTAAAATAAGTTACACCTTCATGATGTCGACTTCCTTCTTGGTGAAAAGCTCATCAATTTTTATGGAATAGGCATCAGTAAATTTTTGTACTTGGTCTTCCCCGCGCTTGATGGCATCCTCTGAGGCACCCTCTTTTTGCAGTTTGCGTAAAGATTCGTTGGTGTCCTTGCGAACAGATCGGATTGAGATTTTACCTGTTTCGCACTCTGCTTTTGCATTTTTCACAAGCTGAAGTCTCCGCTCTTCGGTCAATGCTGGGATTGTCAAAATAATAATCTCTCCATTGTTCTGCGGGGCAAGGCCCAAGTCGGAGTTGATAATGGCTTTTTCAATTTCAGAGATGAGGCTGCGCTCAAAAGGCTTGATGGCAAGCGTCCTTGCATCCGGTGTAGTGATAGAAGATACTTGAGAAAGTGGGGTAGGAGATCCATAATAGTTCACTAAAACCCCATCCAATAGGTTGGGCATGGCTTTTCCAGCCCGAATTTTCACCAATTCTGCAGCAGTATGGTCTACTGCTTTTTGCATCAATTCCTTGGCTTCGTCTAGGTACAATTCTATTTCTTCCATAAGTGGATTCAGTTTATACAGTGATCAGAGTTCCTATTTGCTCACCTTTTACCAGTTTGGTAAGGTTTTCGTTTTGGTTCATATCAAACACGATGATAGGGAGATTATTTTCTTGGCAGAGGGTGAATGCCGTCATGTCCATGACATTCAAGTTTTTTTCATACACCTCGGTAAAAGAGATGTTTTGAAACTTGGTAGCGGAAGCATCCTTTTCTGGATCTGCAGTATACACCCCATCGACACGGGTACCTTTCAAAACGACATCGGATTCAATTTCAATGGCTCTCAAGGCGGCGGTTGAATCTGTAGTAAAGTAGGGATTGCCAATGCCTGCTCCAAAAATGACGATTCTACCTTTTTCTAAGTGACGTATAGCTCGTCTACGAATAAAAGGTTCGCAGACACTTTCAATCTTAATACCAGACATCAGTCGAGTATACAAGCCAATTTGCTCCAAGGCGCTTTGCAGGGCCATGGCATTAATCAAAGTGGCGAGCATTCCCATGTAATCTCCTTGAACGCGGTCGATTCCAGATTTTTCAGCCTGCACCCCTCTAAAAATATTACCTCCTCCAATGACAATAGCGATTTCAACACCTAGGTCTTTTACTTTTTTAATTTCTTCTGCGTATTGCTGCAAGATTGCTGAATCGATTCCGTATTTCTTTTCGCCCATCAGAGATTCTCCGCTGAGCTTGAGCAAAATGCGTTTGTATTTCATGGATTGGTAGGTAAAAACGTAGATAAATTTGGGCTTGCCAACTTTGAAAGTAGGGGATACTACCCTTTTTACTAAGGTTGGGTAGGTTGAATCTTTTATTCAACCTAGCAAATATACTTTCTTCCGTTTAGAAATTTAGAACTGTAGGTAAAAATGACGCTATTTTCTAGAAAAGGGATTGCAGGGAGGAGCAGCTTTATTAGAACTGGATGAGTACTTGGTTTTTTTCAACAGATTGTTTGAGTCCTACCTTAACGATTTTTACTATTCCATCACCTGGTGATTTAATGCTATTTTCCATTTTCATGGCTTCCAAGATCACTAGTACCTCCCCTTTTTTGACTACGTCTCCTGGAGCTACTTTGATGTCCAGAATTAATCCAGGCATGGGGGCTTTGATTTCTTTGAGGCTACCTGCACTTGCAGTATTCATCCCCATTTTTTCAAGTAATAGGTCAAAACGATCTTGGAGCTGAATCGTAGTCTTCTTATGCCCCAATCGAATTTGTACTGTTTTTGCCTCCAAATCTATATCTAGCAATTCTGCTTCCAAAGATTGAGCTCCTTGGATGAGGTGTATTTTCCGATCACCCATCCATTTGAGATCCCACGAGAGTGCTTGCTGGTTGACGAGCATTTCGTTTCCATTTTTTTCTACTGAATAGGTGGTGTCCTGAAGGATTACTGAAAACATTCTTGCTTAATTTGTTTTCTAATACTAATAGCGCCAGACGCTGGCTACGAATTTCTTCAAATATGACTCAAAAACTGTTTTGTCCAAAACTAAATTTTAGTACGGTCATGCTCTCTTTGCTAGCGCTGCTATGCTTAGGGCTCTTGGATGGCTGTAAGTCCGCCACAAACCTTGGTGTTCAAGAAGGAGGAGAAAAGCAAGAAGGAGTGATTCAGGTTAGCGAGGAGGGAGTTTTTACCTACCAACCTGCGGCTCAACGGCACATGGACTTGCTTCATATGGACTTGATACTTGAGTTTGATTGGAAAAAGCAAGAAGTACACGGAAAAGCAAAACTAAAGCTGACCCCTTTTTTCTATCCGCAAAAAATCCTCCGGTTAGCTGCTCAAGACTTTGAATTGATCCGAGTTGCTCAAGTGCAGGGAGATAGTTCGGAATTACTTGGTTACCGCTACGACGAGCAGGAGCTTCAGGTGTATTTGCCAAAGGAAGTGGTATTTGGGGATACCGTTACACTTGAAATTAACTACATCGCCTTCCCCAATCGAAATTCAGGCGAGGGATCAACTGCGATCACGGATACAAAAGGCTTGTATTTCATTGATCCAATGGACACCATTCCTGGTAAGCCTACCCTGCTTTGGACTCAGGGAGAGACCGAGCATAATAGCAAATGGTTCCCAACTATAGACAGGCCTAATGAGCGGTTGACACACGATATTTGGTTGACTATTCCGGATAGTCTAGTTTCTATTAGCAATGGTAGGCTCGTCAATCAGGAGTCCTTGGGAAATGGAATGCGTAAAGATCATTGGGAAATGAATCTACCACACGCGCCTTATTTAGTAGCAATTGCCGTAGGGGATTTTGCTAAGGTGACCGCTGCGCATGGAGATTTGCCATTGGCATTTTATGTAGAAAAGGGGTTTGAAAAAGGGGCAGAAAAAGTTTTTGCTTCTACGCCTGAAATGATTGATTTCTTTGAGAAGCGGCTTGGATTTCCTTTTCCTTGGCAAAAGTACGATCAGATTGTGGTTCGTGACTTTGTCTCTGGGGCCATGGAAAACACGACGGCATCGATCTTTATGGAAGAATTGCTTTTAGATGAGCGGGAAGCAATTGATTCCGAATGGGATTACATCATCGCGCACGAACTTTTTCACCAATGGTTTGGGGATTTGGTAACCGCTGAATCCTGGTCCAATTTAACCTTAAACGAAGCTTTTGCGAATTACAGCGAATATTTATGGAATGAATATCGCTATGGTCAGGATCAGGCAGACTTGAAGTTGGTGGTGGAGAAGGAAGGTTATTTTGCTGAGGCTGCTGTAGCTCCAAAGGAACTAATTCGGTACAGGTACGCCGATGCAGAAGACTTGTTTGATGCGCACAGTTACAACAAAGGCGGGTTAGTTTTGCACATGTTGCGCCGAGAGTTGGGAGATGCTGCATTTTT
>JALRIY010000205.1 GCA_023255285.1 Algoriphagus sp. | reverse complement strand
GTTTACAGGTACTTTCACACCAAATCTATCCAAATCCTGCTTTTGACAGGGTGTTTATTCGTTTTAAGCACAACCGCCCTCAAGAAAACTTAATTGCCACCTGGAGCCTCTATTCATCTAATGGACAAGTACTAATTACTGAGAAAAAACGTTTTATTAAAGCTGCAGAAATACTTCAGGATTGGGAGCTGATTTTTTTACAGTCCAAAACGAAATATCCAGCGAAAGGAACTTATATTTACAAACTAACTTTACAGAATGAGTCTAGCTTAGAACTAGATTTGGTAAGCGGAAAACTGGTGATTCAATGAACAAAAAAGCCATTTTAGGAAATAAGTCTATTTTTACCCTTGTTTTTGTGCTTACAGGACTTTCCTCCTTCGCGCAAAATAGCGTGATCATCTCAGGACAAGATCCAACACGTAGGGTTATTACGACTGCTGTTCCCTTTTTGAATTTTTCTCCTGATTCCCGTCATTCTGCGATGGGTGATGCAGGGGTAGCTACTTCTCCAGATGCCAATTCCGCCCATTGGAATGCAGGAAAATTAGCCTTCCTCCAAGATGGGTATGGGTTTTCCCTTTCTCACTCTCCTTGGCTTGGCAAATTAGTCAACGACATGTCCTTGAATTATTTGGCAGGCTACAAGAAAATTGATGACAATTCCGCCTTTGGCCTTGATCTAAGGTACTTTAACATGGGCGACATCTCCTTAACCGATGGAAGAGGGAATCCAATAGGGGAATTTAATCCTCGAGACATCGCGCTTGGAGGCACCTACTCTAGGAGATTGTCTGCCAATCTAGGTTTGGGTATTTCTGCGCGATTTATCCATTCCAACCTTTCTGGAAACATGACTTCTTCAGGAGGTACTGATTCTCGTCCAGGCACAAGCGTGGGAGCGGATATTGGACTGTATCACCAAAAACCTACCCTAGTGGGTCAAAAAGAAGGGATGTGGTCTTGGGGACTTACTCTGTCCAACATTGGGCCAAAAATCACCTACAACAGTGCTGAAGACCTCGATTACATACCAACTACCTTTCGTGCAGGAACTGCTTATAAAATCAATGTGAATACTACGAGCTCATTGACCTTTGCGCTAGATGCTGCCAAGTTGATGGTGCCTACCCCTCCGCTTTACCAAGCCAATGCAGATGGGACTTTGGTAACGGATTCAAATGGCGATCTAGTCATTTCTGCTGGCAAAGACCCCGATCGTGCCTTGCTTTCTGGTATGTTTGGTTCTTTCGTTGATGCTCCAGGAGGATTTCAAGAAGAGTGGAGTGAGCTGACTTTCTCTTTTGGTATGGAATACTTATATGCCAATAAGTTTGCCTTGCGAACCGGCTATTTTTACGAAGACGATACCAAAGGAGGGAGAAGATACCTAACCATGGGCGCTGGATTTACTATGAAACGTCTCGGATTAGATTTCTCTTATTTGGTACCACAGGTTCAAAACCATCCTCTAGCGGAAACCCTTCGTTTTTCACTGCGCTACTCAATAGCCTCACTAGCTGTTAATTAATGCATTTAGATCGCGCTAACGCACCGCTATTTGCAGTACCGAATGAATTTATTTTACCTGCACCTCAGCGTTTTGAGTTGGGTAAAGGAGGTACATTCCTCTATTTTTTCCCTACACCAGGAATTGCCGCTGTCCGGCTCGAAGTCATCGGAAAAAGTTCTAGGTCCTTGCTCCCTACCACCCAAGCATTAATCCCCTCCTTCACGATGCAAATGCTTCAGGAGGGAATTAAATCAGCGAATGCGCAGCAGCTAGCAGAATTTTTCGACTTCCATGGCGCAGAGGTGTATCCAACCCTAAGCTATACCCAAGAGGGAATAAACTTACTCTGCATCAAGAAGCACTTAGCGCACTTACTTCCAACATTTATTTCACTTTTTTCAGAGGCCCAATTTCCTGAGGAAGGATTGGAAAAGAGAATTTCTCAGCGAAAGCTAAGCCTTCAATTGGATCGAGAAAAGCAGAGTACTCGAGCAAGCCAACTATTTAAAAAGGGATTATTTGGTCCATCACATCCTTTTGGACAAGAAATTACCGAAATCCATTTGGCCGAAATCAACTCCAGTATACTCAAGGACTATTACCACAACCATCTATGGAAGGATTGCTGTTTATTCCTATCCGGGGATTTCAGTGAAGCAGAACTTGAACAACTTATCCGCACCCTTGAGCAAGTTCCTTTCAAGCAAGGGGCTCAAAAAGTTGCTCTACCCAAGCCTAGGCTAACAGCGTCTATAGAGGAGGAACGGGATAGTGCTGTTCAAAGCAGTATCCGGTTGGGAGGCTGGTCTATTCCCAAGAATCATGCAGATTACCATGCATTGGCAGTATTTAATACACTTTTGGGTGGATATTTTGGCTCAAGATTGGTCAAAAATATTCGAGAAGACAAGGGACATACCTACAGCATACACTCCTCCTTAGCTGAACTTGAGTCCTACGCGTACTGGGTGATTGCTGCTGATGTGAAGAAAGCAAATCAAGCGGAGGTATTTGAGGAAATTAATCGAGAGATCGAGCAGCTTTGTACTGTGTCGGCCGATGCAGAGGAGATTGAAATCCTAAGAAATTATCTGATTGGGCAATTGTTTGCCAAATTCAGTTCCCCTTTCGACCTAATAGACCAATTCAAGAACGTCTACTATTCAGGACTGGATTTTAGCTATTACGAAAACCGATTCAACTACTTAAAAAAATTTACTGCAGAGGACCTTATGCATAGCGGCCAAAGTTATTTTTCCTCTTTGAATCGAGTGAAAATACGGGTAGGGTAAACTTTTAAGGCAATAAATGCTGCTACTTAACCTAGCAAGTCGTCCAAAAACCCTTCTCCCTTTAATCGTTGGAAAATTTCTAGGCAAGCCCAAGCATCCGTAGCCGCGTAGCGAAGCTGTCGCTCTGTTAATTGGCTTGCCTCCCAATTCGAGACCTGTTCCGCCTTTGAAATACGAATCTTAAGCACCATTCCACAAAGGTTTCGAACGCCTACATTGTGGAAGCCTACCTTTTTGAGTTCATCATTTAGATCAAAAAAAGACTGTGGAAAAAAAGAGTCAGTCAGTTTTTTTAAGGCCTTCAGGTCATCGTGAACAGCCGCACCTATTTTGACTACATTTTCTTTTTCCAATAAGCTTCGCAATGGGGCTGGGAAGCCAATATGGTTTAGGCGAAAAATAAATGCTTGATTTGAAGTTGCTAATTGCAACAGGGATACTTGATTAACCTCCCCTTTTCGAAAGGAGGGCTTGGTCTCGGTATCAAATCCAATTAAGGGTTGATCCTCTAGGAAATCAACTGCATCACCTACTTGATCGGGGCGATCAATAAGGTAGATAGGACCTTCAAATTGACCCAAGGGCAACTCATTTATTTCTTCTTTACTGATACTGAATGGAATCATACCAACTCTTCTTCTTGGTCGTAATAGGTAATTCCAATATTGAGGTAGCCATACAGGATAGTCATGATTGGACTGATGATATTAAAAAAGCAATAGGGAGCATAAGCAAATGTGGCCACTCCCAATACAGAAGCTTGAGTAGCTCCGCAGGTATTCCAAGGCACCAACACAGAGGTAACCGTAGCAGAATCCTCTAAGGTCCTGGAAAGATTTTCAGGCTTTAGGCCGCGTTTCCGATACACATCTGCAAACATCCTTCCTGGAACCAAAATTGCCAAGTACTGATCCGAGGTAGTAATATTAAAAAACACACAGGTAGCTGCTGTAGATGCAATCAAAGACCCTACTCGATGTACCTTTCGAATAATTCCTTCTGCCAAAACTTTCAGCATGCCGCTTTCCTCCATAATCCCCCCGAAAACCATTGCACATACGATCAGCCAAATGGTGTTTAACATACCTCCCATGCCTCTAGTGATGAGTAATTCATTGACCAAAGCATTTTCTGTCACTATAGAAATGCGTCCAAACAAAGCCATCATTACCCCCTTAAAGCCCAGATAGGCAGAAGACCCCTTCTCACCAACTACTTCTGCAATAATTTCAGGTTGAAAAATCAAGGCAAAAACCCCTCCCAATAAAGCTCCCGCCAAAAGGGCCGGCAAGGCTGGGACACGCTTGATAATCATGACTACTACAAGGACAGGGACTACAAATAGCCAAGGGCTGATGTGAAAAGTGGAGGTAATCAC
>JALRIY010000204.1 GCA_023255285.1 Algoriphagus sp. | reverse complement strand
AAGGTTGTATTGACTTTAATTTTATACCAATTTTAGCGATGGAGAAAATTATATCCTTTCAAATAGCGAAGTCAACCCGAGAGTTTGTGCGCTACCAGGAGGATCGAGGCCCGTATTTTTATGACAAGCTCCACCAGCACCCCCAATGTCAGCTGACGGTTATCCTTGAAGGAAGTGGTCAGTTTCTGAGTGGGGATTATGTGGGGAGATTCCAGGGTGGGGATGTATTTTTTTTAGGTGAAAATGCTCCCCATGTGTTTCGGAGTGACGGGATCTATTTTGAGGAAAAAGCTAACCTATCTGTGGCTGGAAATACAGTATTTTTTGATTTTGATGCGATAAAAAATGGACTATTGAATTTGGATGAGTTACATGCTTTAAACCGATTTCAAGACTTTGCAGGCTTGTGTTTCCAGGTTCGTGGTGGCATAGCCCACCGTATCCAGCAGGTGCTACTTGGATTTGGGGCCTCTGTTGGTTTACAACGGTTTCAAGCAGCAATTGGTCTACTCGATCTAATTGAACAGGCTGGAGAGGACCTTCAGCAACTCAATTCTGGAGGAAGGTTGTTGGGCTTTTCGGAAAAAGATGGAAGTCGAATGGATCGCGTAATGCAATACATTTTGGCACATAGGTTTCAAAAAATTACACTTGCAGAAGTTGCCGCCCAAGCAAATTTAACCAAGGAAGCATTTTGTAGATTTTTCAAATTGCGCACCCGAAAAACTTTCACCGATTACTTGCTGCACCTTCGGATCAATGAAGCCAAGCAACTCTTGCAAGAAACTGAATTAGGTATTTCAGAAATTGCGTACCAAGTAGGGTTTGAGAATTTATCTTATTTCAATCGAAGTTTTAAGCGAATTGCTGGGCAAACACCACGAGATTTCAGGGGCTAATTTTTCTTCAGTACCAAAACCTTAGAATCCATAACATTACCTATAAAAAGGTAGTCTCCAAAAGGCACGGCTACCGATGCACCTGAAAGCTGCGTTCCTGAATCAGTCCATACAGAATTTAACGTGGCATCCTCCTCATTCTTATAAGAAAGTTTGATTACCTCAGAGGGGGAGATTGGTTTCTTCCCTGAAGCATAGGCAGCAAAAGTCAGGAGGTTAGGATGGCAGCCAATCCAAAGCGCACCCTCTTCATCCAATTCAATGTTATCGACCCCTGTGCCTGTTGGAAATTGAGTCCGTAGCGCGAGGGTGCCTTCCTCAAGTAAAGAATACACACTAAGGGTAAATGCTCTAGAGCTGCTGACAAACAAAAGATTTCTTGAAAGGTCTGCTTGGATGCCATTTGGGTAAGAAAGGTTTTCAGCAACCAATTGAAACTTTGTTCCATCAAAGTAGCCTATTGAAGCAGCTTTTACCCCGAGGTAATTTTCTGCCAATACGCCCAATTTGTGGGTGTACCCGTGGTCATTAGTAAAATAAAAGTTATCAGGGCCGACCATCACTATATCATTGGGGCTGATAAGTTCCGGGCCCGTAATTGTTTTTTGGTGGAGTAATGATTTCCCCTTCAATAGGAAGGATTCAATGGAATGTTTGCCATTCACATGATTGATGGCAAGGAAACCATAGGTGTCCGGACCAAGTTTTAAAAGACTGATGCCATGAGGGAAAAAAGGAAATCTGAGGTCACTCGTTAGGAGGAGGGGATCAAACGATTCAGACCGAAGGTCTACCAAATAGATTCCATGAGGACCTTCTTTTCCTTCCCTACGTGAAGCGCGATCGTCGACAGACAAAAGAAGAAAACTGTCTTCCCGCGCTAGTGCCATGTCTTCTACCCCGGGGAGATTGATTTGACTGTACACCTCTCCAAAGGTGTTGGTTTGGGTAACCTCCCTAAAATACCCTGTGCTGTAAAAAGTGTAGCCTACAAAACTGGCTACCAGCGTGAGGATTAGTGTAAGTGCTAAAAGGAATTTTCGCATCCTTAAATATAAATAATTCATGCCAACTTTGGGCTCAAGGTCTGTTTTGCTTCCTTTTAACAGACCCTTTAACCCGATTTTTTTTGCTTTTTACTGCCACATAAAAACGATTTAGCCCTATAAATCAGTTAGGCATTTCGGTAAAGATTTTCTATGTTTCAGACAGGTAATTTCTAGCCAAACTTTAGCCATGAAAAAAATTGTTCTTTTTCTTTCCCTAGCTCTCTTTTCGTTAGTGGCAAATGCCACTGAGCTGGTCTCTCTCATCCAAACCTACCAAGCAGACCGAGGGGCGTTAGGCCGTCTGTACACCCATCGACTATCTAGCGAGTACTTTGCTCGGATGGAATCCTTCAACAAAGACTATCTGAAGACCCTTCAAGCCCAGAATTACGCGGCGCTATCTGAGGATGGGAAGATTGATTACCAGCTATTTCGCAACTACCTGCAAAAGCAATTGGCGGAGCTTGACTTGGAAAAGCGCGATTTTATGCAGATCCAGTCTGTCCTTGAGTTTGGAAAGCCTTTAGAGGAATTTGCCGTGGCAAGGCGTAGGGCTGTTCAGCCTGATGCACAGGTCTTGGCAGCCCAATGGAATCAGGTAGCCCAAGCGTTAGATGCCCAGCATAAGGCGCTTGCTTCGAGTTCCAAATACGATTCTTGGCAAAAAGCGGAACTAGCGGCCCTTGCAGTGGAAAGCTTGCACAAGGTGGTAAAAGAAGCGTATGATTTTTACTTTGATTTTGATCCAGCATTCACCTGGTGGATGCCTACCCCATGGGAAAAATTGGATGCCAATATGAAAACATACGCTAAAGCCCTGCGTGCACACTACACCAACTCTGTCAAAGACGATGGATCTGGCATTATCGGCAAACCGATTGGACGAGAGGCATTGGAAAAGCAATTGGCCTTTGAAATGATTGCGTATAGCCCAGAGGAACTTATCGCGGAGGCAGAAAAACAGTTTGCCTGGTGTGAAAAGGAGATGCTCAAAGCTTCCAATGAATTGGGTTTTGGGAACGATTGGAAGGCTGCCCTTGAAATGGTTAAGAACACCTATCTTCCAGCGGGCGCATGGCCTCAGGAAGTGGTTCGTTTGGGAGAAGAGGCCATTGATTTGATGGTTAAAAATGACTGGTTAACCGTGCCACCAATGGCGATTGAAACTTGGCGTACCAGCATGATCTCTGCTGCTCGACAGCGAGTGAGCCCCTTTTTTCTGGGAGGTGAGGTCATCCAGATTGCCTATCCTACCTCCGAAATGAGTCATGAGGACAAGATGATGTCTATGAGAGGGAATAATCCACATTTTTCAAGGGCAACGGTACAGCATGAGCTCATTCCAGGACACCACTTACAACAATTTATGAATCAACGGCACATGGTTCACCGTCGCCCATTTGGTACTCCATTTTGGACGGAAGGTTGGGCGCTATATTGGGAGTTTGTTCTTTGGGATCGGGAGTTTCCACGTGATGCTAAGGACAAGGTGGGCATGCTTTTTTGGAGAATGCATCGCGCTGCGCGCATTATTTTCTCACTCAATTATCATTTGGGAAAAATGACCCCTCAGCAATGTATCGAGTTGCTTGTGTCTCGAGTTGGCCACGAGCGGGCCAATGCAGAAGCTGAGGTGAGGCGTTCCTTTGAAGGAAGTTATGGACCCTTGTACCAAATCGCCTACATGATGGGGGCACTTGAAATCTATGCCCTTCGCAAAGAGATGGTGGATTCTGGAAAAATGCCGGAGAAGACCTTTCACGACTTGATCCTTACGCAGAACGCCATGCCGATTGAAATTTTGAGGGCCAAGGTGACGGGTAAGCCCCTTCCTAAAGACCATAAAGCCAGCTGGAAATTTTTGGATTAAGTCCGGTTAGGACTAGAACTTGTGGAAAATTCTCAAAATAGGGGACAACTAGTTGGCCCCTATTTTTATTGGATTTCGCCTCTTTTTTCTCCTATTCCGTTAACTTCTTAAGGAGACCAAATTTTTTGAGATAAAAATCATTTATTTCATTGAAGTATCACAGAATATAGTTCAGGTGACTGACTTTTTTCCCACAAAAATGAATCCCCTGAAGATGCAGTCCAGATCATAGCCAAGTTGCGCTTTATTTTTTGGCACAAATTTTCGCCAGTTAATTTTTCAATTTCTTGGGTTCCAATTCAGATTTAGTCAGAGTGGTTTGGATTACGTTTTATGGGTAACTTTAGCACTTCAATCTACGCTACATGTGGCCTCAGCTGATCCGTCAAT
>JALRIY010000203.1 GCA_023255285.1 Algoriphagus sp. | reverse complement strand
CCCAAAGCGAAGGGGTGGTCTACAAACGAGTTTTCAATTACCTGGAGGAAAACGGGAAACTATTTTTGGTATCTGATAATGAAATCTACAAGCCTTATGAAATTCGGGCTGAGGAGGTACTGGAAGTTTGGGAAGCCAAAGCCTTTATCAGTACGGATTTCCCGAATCCTGGAGATAAAAAGAAGCCTTTGAATCTGGATGATTTAGGAGAGATGATCCGGGATATTCATGCGGATTTGAAGCGGATCACTGGCTAACGAAGTGTTGATTCGAGTTTAGGATGGGGTAAACCTTTCTCTAGGAAACTTAATTCGCCTCGAGTAGACGGTCAAAGCCAGCCTTGATCTTGCCCACTGCATCCACCGAAGCATGGGTATTGACCACGCCTTTGCCTAGTTCGTGCCAAAAGCCATCCCCACATTCGATATAAGCCCCACGTTTATTCCCCGGAGTATCTTTGGCTTGGTCGTATCTGTAGTCGGGCAAAAAAACGAATTTCATTAAGTCAATGGCTCCTTCCCAAGAGATTTTTTTGGAAACATCTGAGCGGACTAAAACGGCCTCTCGGTTCGAGAAATGAATGGTTAGACTTAGGTCTAGGATTACTTCTCTTTCCACTTTTCTGTACTGAACGGTCAATGGAGCCTCTTTTTTTTCTAGTTCGTAAATAGCCTGAATGATGTCCTGAGCCATCATCTGCCACTCTTCCTGATTGGAAGGAATTTTCAATCCTTCACTTTTGCCTTCTTCTATGGGTGTCAAGGTGATTCCTCCCTCGTCTATCCCTTTTTTGGTCCAGCGGGTAGTTTGAAAGAGTTGCTTCACTGGCCCAATCCATACTGAAGGCACATTGCCTTGGTAGCGGTAATCATCCTCCAAACTAAAGCCCTCGTCAAAAATCTCCTGTTCCGTAAGTTCCTCTCGATCGGTGTAATGTAGGTCTAGCTGGGTATATAAACCACCTTTCGACCAATCTAAGGCCAGTCGAAATACATGGCTGTAGGGAGGAGGTAAGATGCCTGAATCGTATTCCAGTACAAGTCCTGTGGTTGTAGGAGGTAAACTCATGAAGATAGCTTTTCACAAAAGTATGGTTTTTTAGGGATTTAACTGGTTATTTTGCCTTCCCATTCCCCATACCCATGGAAGACTTACTCGACCACATCAGCCAAGAGATTTACAACAACTCCTATGTTGTCGTAGATGATTTTGTTGACGAAGGCTTTCGAAAGGCACTTTTGAAGGAGCAAATTGATTTATTGAATCAGGGTCAATTTACAAAAGCAGCTATTGGAAAAGGAGATCAGAAGCAAGTGCGTACTGAAATCCGAAGCGATGAGGTGCTGTGGATGGACTCCACTGCTTTGAGTCCCTTGCAGGCAATTTTTTGGGAGAAGGTAACCGAAGTACAGCAGGTGCTCAATCGGCGCTGTTTCCTGGGCTTAAAGTCTTTTGAAGGCCATTTTGCGCGATACCCGATAGGATCTTTTTACAAGCGGCACCTGGATCAGTTTCATGCAGTTCCGCACCGTATTGTCACGGTAATCTTGTATCTCAACGAATCTTGGACTGAAGCGGATGGAGGGCAGCTACGCATGTATTTCCCACAGGAAGACGGAAGTGAACGGGTAAAAGATGTACTACCTCTAGGTGGAAGGCTCGTGGTCTTTCTGAGTGAAGAGATCCCCCACGAAGTGCTGCCCACTCAGAAAGATCGAATTTCAATCACAGGCTGGCTTCGAAATATCGACTAGCGCAGGCTAATTTCTAACGAAACCGGGTTCTTCCCCAATGCGAAAGCAGCCTTCTCGAAGGAAGGCGGGCCAAAGTAGACCTTGGGATTGTTGGAGAAGCCGAATTTTTCGGTGGGATAGCCCACTGCATTGGTACTCAACTTTCCATTGTTGTCCTGATCGTGGATTACGCCGATTGCATAGGTGCCAGCAGGGAGGTCTGTAAGTTTGAAGTTGGCTTTCCCACTCTTTGGAGAGAGCGAAATACTCCGAACTGCCTGTTTGACCTGATCAGGGAATCCGCTAGGCTTGGAAAACACCAAGATTCGAATGCTCCCAGCATCACTACTTGCTCCACTGATGGATACTTGAAGGCTTGTTTGGTTGCTTTGCCCCATCGTTTCCAATGTGAATAGAAAGCTAACGAGAAGGAAGAAGTAGTTCATGACAAGGCGGCTGTAGCGGGACGGTTGATCTTTTTAGTGGGGGTATATGCAAACGCTGATTTAAAGTAGATCTTTTTTGGGACTTCATACTTCCCTAAGATTTGACTAAGTCCAGCTTCGAGTGCATGGCGCTTATTTTCTTCCTCGTTTCCCTCGACAAATAAGACCAATCGTTCTCCTAAGCGGTTGTCTTTCTCACCATACAAAAAATAGGCGCATTCTGGGTAATTTTCCTCGAATAGAGGAGCTATTCGGCGTTCCAATTGTTCAGGAAAAAGTTTGATTCCTCCAGAATTTACTACAAAATCAGCTCTTCCCAACCAAGTGAATGTATTTTTTGACCTAAGTTCAATTGTGTCATTCGTCTGTATTTTTTCCGGCCCACCCATGGGAGATTGGATCCAAAGGCACTGCTGTTCATTGATTCCAATGGCGACTCCCGGTAGGGCTTGGTACACCAATTCACCTTCTTCAATGGGAGCCAAAGCAATATGGGAGACGGTTTCGGTCATGCCAAAGGATTGCCAAGCTCGAATTCCCTGTTGAACCAGCCCTTGCTGGGTTTTATGGGGTAAAGCGGCTCCTCCGATTAGTACCTGGGGAATGGACTGGAGTAGTTTTCTGCTCTTTTCATCGGCCAAACAAGCTTCTACCTGCAGGGGAACTAGCGCAACGAAAGTAAACTGCCCCTCCATTGCTAGCAGCGGGTTTCCACTTGGCTCCACCAAGGTGATTGGGCAATCCCAAACTAGGGCGCGTACCAACATCATTTTGCCAGCGATATAGGCGGGATTTAGGCAGCAGAGCAGGTGCCCACGGGTAGTTGTCCCGAAAAAGGCCCCAGTGGCGGCTGCACTGGCTTCCATTTGGATTCGGCTGAGGACTTGTAACTTGGGTGCTCCGGTAGACCCAGAAGTCTGTTGGGTGAATGTTTCCTGTCCTGCCAACCAATCTCGACAAAATGAAAAGGCTACCTGAGCAAATTCCGGAAGTTCCTCCAAGTTGGGGAGGGACTGGCTTTTGCTGTACTGGTAAGACTGGTAGCGAAGTTGAAACATACGCGTGGTGGAGATGAGAAAGGAAACCGTATCCTTAACAAATTTCGTTAGCTTCGGTTAACTTGCACAAAAATGTGATTTTTAAATCAAACGATCATGATTAACTGGATTACAGCAAAGGAATACGAGGACATCACCTACAAAAAATGCAATGGCGTCGCTCGGATTGCCTTCAATCGCCCTGAGGTACGCAACGCATTTCGTCCAAAAACCACGGCTGAACTCTACGATGCCTTCTATGATGCCCAGGAAGATACCTCCATTGGGGTCATTTTGCTTTCTGGGGAGGGACCTTCTGCCAAAGATGGCAAATGGGCTTTTTGTTCGGGTGGAGACCAACGCGCAAGAGGGCACCAGGGCTATGTAGGTGACGATGGATACCATCGATTGAATATTTTGGAGGTACAGCGCCTCATACGGTTTATGCCCAAGGTAGTAATCGCTGTGGTACCAGGATGGGCCGTAGGAGGAGGGCATAGCCTTCATGTAGTGTGTGACCTTACGCTTGCCAGTGCGGAGCATGCCATTTTCAAGCAAACGGATGCCGATGTGACTAGCTTTGATGGGGGCTATGGATCGGCTTATTTAGCCAAGATGGTGGGCCAGAAAAAGGCCCGCGAAATTTTCTTTCTAGGAAGGAATTATTCCGCACAAGAAGCGATGGACATGGGCATGGTCAATGCTGTGATTCCACACGATCAATTGGAAGATACCGCCTACGAATGGGCGCAAGAAATTCTGGCCAAATCACCTACCTCTATCAAGATGCTCAAGTTTGCAATGAACTTAACTGACGATGGAATGGTGGGTCAGCAGGTGTTTGCTGGAGAAGCTACTCGACTCGCCTACATGACCGAAGAGGCTCAGGAAGGGCGTAATGCTTTTCTTGAAAAGAGAAAGCCTAATTTTAAGAAAATCAAATGGATACCTTGATTTAGGTGAAGTAAAAAAAGAGCCTAAAGCAGATGCTTTAGGCTCTTTTTTTTTGGTCATCATTTACTTAAATCCATATGAGCGGCATGTAT
>JALRIY010000202.1 GCA_023255285.1 Algoriphagus sp. | reverse complement strand
TAACTGGCTATGGCGACGTGAAGGGGCATGTTATTTTTTCTGCAAAACTAGCATTTCCTTTTAGGATTATCCGCAATTAAACTGGTAGTTCCATGGAAGTGAGAATACTATAGAAAATCCTATAAATCATTTTGTGCGTATCGGAAACAAGGCTTGAAGCTCATAATAATCTACCGAGAGCAGTCGTCTTTGGACCGTTGACAATTATCCGCAAGTGTTAACACTAAATTTTGTCACTTTCAAAATTGAGGATAATCATATTTTAAAGCCGGTTATTCGTGGAAAATCCAACCGAAACCTTATTTTTGAATGAATAATCTCTTTTATGTCCCACCGTAAACTCGTCATCGTTCCCACCTACAATGAGCTGGAAAATATCAGCGACATGGTGCAAACCGTGATGGAACTGGAGGAAAATTTTGAGTTACTCATCCTAGATGACGGCTCTCCAGACGGAACGGCTGCAGTGGTTAAAACACTCCAAAATTCATTTGAAGGAAGACTTCACTTGATCGAACGAGCAGGGAAACTGGGCTTGGGCACCGCCTATATTACCGGTTTCCGATGGGCACTAGAAAGGAATTACGACTTTATTTTTGAAATGGATTGTGATTTTTCACACGATCCCAAAGACCTAATCCGACTCTACCAGGCTATTAAAGATAGAAGTTTTGATTTGGCCATTGGTTCCCGGTATATCACGGGTGTAAATGTGGTCAATTGGCCTATGGGAAGAGTATTAATGTCCTATTTTGCGAGTAAATACGTGAATTTTATCACAGGCCTGCCCATTCAGGATGCTACAGCCGGATTTAAATGTTACCATAGATCAGTGTTGGAAAAAATCAACTTGGATGCTATCCAATTTATTGGGTATGCCTTCCAAATCGAAATGAAGTTTACCGCTTGGAAACTGGGTTTTAAACTGATTGAAGTGCCAATTATTTTCACGGATCGTACCCGTGGACAATCCAAAATGAGCCCAAAAATATTCAAAGAAGCTGTGCTGGGAGTGATATGGATGAAATTGAAAAGTTTCCTTTAGCCCTACCCAATTAGTCAAAACGAATGGATTTGATCGGGTCAACTCGTGAAATAATCCGAACAGGAATCCACAGCACCAATCCGGTAAGTAAGGTCACCCCTAGGTTGAGTAGTAAAAATGCTACCCAATTCCAATGAATAGGCACATAAGGCATGTAGTAGCTCAGGGGATCCAAAGGGATGAGTTGGAAATAGGTTTGTATGGCTCCAAAAATCAAAGCAAAGGAATTTCCAAAAAGCAGCCCTTTCCCTAGAATGTGAATACCATTCCAGAAAAATAGGGATCTTATTTGGGAATTTTTTGCTCCCATCGCCTTCAGCAGTCCAATCATTTGCGTTCGCTCCATAATTAGAAGAAATAAAATTGCACCCATATTAAAAACAGCCACAAACCCAATCAAGGATATAAACACAATCACATTGGTATCGAGCAACTTCAGCCAATCAAAAATATCCAAGAAGCGCTCCCGGCTATCGAGCAAGCGCA
This sequence comes from Algoriphagus sp., assembly GCA_023255285.1. Classification (GTDB taxonomy): domain Bacteria; phylum Bacteroidota; class Bacteroidia; order Cytophagales; family Cyclobacteriaceae; genus Algoriphagus. The sequence continues at coordinate 2,734 of JALRIY010000202.1, read as the reverse complement.
GGTCGTAGTCGAGTTCGGCCTCCAGCAAAGGCGCAAATGCATCCATTTGGGCCACATCAGCTACATGCACTTCAAGACCCCCAACCTGATCTGGGGCCCAACCATTTAAATTTCGAATGGTTTGCAATTCACCAATCACCATTTGTTCATCAAAATTTTCTAAGTAGGTCTCAAAAATACCCACTACCGTCACGCGCCGAAAACGAGGAGGCTGCTGTACAAAATACAGAGTTACCTTGTCTCCCACTGCGATGCGTAACTTATTGGCCACGAGTTTGGATAGTAGAATTTCATTACTCACTCCAGAGTCTGGGAGATGCAACATCCTTCCCTCCACCAGGTACTGTGCAAAACCTAAACTATCAAAATCTTTTCCTACTCCCTTGAGCAATACCCCTTCCACATCTTCCTCCCCCTTCAACAAGGCTGCCTTGTGTGCATAGGATTGCACCTTTGTGAGGAAAGTAAATTGGTCCTGCTTCTTTAAAAATTCTGCCTTCAGCGAAAAAGGTTCTTCCTCATAGGCAGTGCTCATTTGAAACTTTTGTACTTGAAAATGGCCTGTAAACCCATAAACGCGACTGGAAACTGTTTTTTGGAAGCCACCGAGTACCATAATGGATAAGATGGCTACTCCCAAACCCACCGCTAGGCTCGCCACCGCAATGCGGTGGATGATTCCAGAAAAGCCACCGGCATGCTGAAAACTGATTCTTTTAGCGAGGAAATAGGAAAGGTTCAACGGACTGGGTTAAATTTGTTTGCAACTCTCCGCAAATTAGCATGAAGCAAGCGAAAAATTTACCCTTGATCTATATTTTGACCATTTGCCTCTGTTTGGCAAGCAGCGTTATAGGAATTGCGCAGGGAATTCAAGTGGGTGCTGAACAGGCCCAGCTGTACCTCTCTCACCTTCGAGGGAAAAAAGTGGGGATAGTGGGAAACCAAACGAGCATCTTACCACAATCCAATCAGCAGCATCTGGTCGATTTTCTGTTGGAAAACAAGGTGAACGTCACCAAAGTTTTCGTGCCCGAACATGGATTTCGTGGCACTGCCGATGCAGGAGAGAAAGTCAACAACTCTATTGATACCAAAACAGGCCTTCCCATCGTCTCCTTGTATGGAGCCAACAAGAAGCCCAGTGCAGAGCAGCTGGAAGACCTCGATGTACTTGTCTTTGACTTGCAAGATGTGGGTGTCCGATTTTTTACCTACATCAGCACCCTCCACTACGTGATGGAAGCTTGCGCGGAGCAGGGCAAGCCCCTGATCCTTCTTGATAGACCCAATCCAAACGGCAACTACATAGATGGCCCCATCCTAAAGAAAGGATTCGAATCCTTTGTCGGTATGCACCCCATCCCAATCGTACATGGCCTCAGTATTGGCGAGCTAGCACAAATGATCAATGGAGAAAAATGGCTTAAAGGAGGCGCTCAAGTAAACCTAACCGTGATTCCTGTAGCCAATTGGAACCATGAGACAGCCTATGAACTTCCAGTAAAGCCCTCTCCTAACCTACCCAATGCACTTTCAATTCGTTTGTACCCAAGCACCTGCCTTTTTGAAGGCACGGTTGTTTCCTTGGGCCGCGGTACCTATTTTCCTTTTCAAGTTTATGGCTACCCAGATGCCCGATTTGGGAACTTTACTTTTACTCCAGTCAGCATTGATGGAATGTCTAAAACCCCTCCCCATCAAGACCAAGTGTGCTACGGCAGGGATCTGCGCATGGAATCCTTAAATCAGCTCTTCACACTCAGCTACCTGCTCGAAGCCTACCAGCGCTCCGAGATGAAGGACAAATTCTTCAACAGCTATTTCAATACCCTTGTAGGTACAGATGAACTAAAGAAGCAAATTTTGGCAGGAAAACCAGAAGCAGAGATCCGTGCAACTTGGCAGCAAGGGCTTAAAGATTATGCCATCCTAAGAAGCAAGTATTTGATTTACCCCTAATTTGACTTATTCTTTCTGCAGTAACATATGAATCCTACTCCCCAAGACCGCTCACTTCGAATCATTTACATGGGTACCCCCGAGTTTGCAGTGCCTGCCCTTGAAAAATTGGTCGCTGCAGGTTGGAATATCATCGCCGTAATCACCGCCCCAGACAAACCCCAAGGTCGAGGACAAAAATTAGTGGGTTCACCTGTCAAAGAGGCGGCAAAAAAATTGGATATCCCTGTTCTGCAGCCCACCAACTTGAAGGATCCTGGATTTCAACAGGAATTGAAAAAATTGGCTGCTGACCTGCAAATTGTAGTCGCCTTCCGAATGCTGCCTGAGGCTGTTTGGAACATGCCTCCTCTCGGCACCTTCAACCTCCATGCTTCCCTCCTCCCCAACTTCAGAGGAGCTGCCCCGATCAACTGGGCATTGATCCATGGGGAAAAAGAAACTGGAGTCACCACCTTCTTTTTGCGTCATGAAATCGATACTGGAAATATCCTTTTTCAAAAGAAAATAGCCATTCTTCCAGAGGATAACCTGGGAAGCCTCTACGAAAAATTGATGTCTTTGGGTGCTGACCTGGTAGTAAAAACAGTAGCAGCAATCGCCAGCATGGACATCCATCCACTACCCCAGAACGAAGCATTGGCTATTCATTCCGCTCCAAAAATCTTCAAAGAAACAGGCAAGATCGATTGGACTACTTCAGCTACTTCGATTCACAACCTGATCAGGGGACTCTCCCCATATCCGGGTGCATGGACCGAGCTTCAGGGCA
>JALRIY010000201.1 GCA_023255285.1 Algoriphagus sp. | reverse complement strand
CCTAGTGGATGTTTTAAATTAATAGCTATATTCAAGAAGATCTTTTTTTTGTCACAACTTAATTTTCCTTATGAAAATTAATCAGGACCGCCCCCTCAAAACGGAATGCAAATATGAGGGCTTGTTGGTTGAAATGCAAATTGAGAAGTAATTTAGAATGTAAATATTTCAAAAATTCCCCAGTCCCTCATGCTTGAAAACCAATTTATAGCTGATTATCAATTAAATGCTTCAAAAAAAATCGTTTATACGTATCTAAGCACTGCAAGCGGTCTACAAGAGTGGTTTGCAGACGAAGTACGAATAAATGAGGATAAAGATTTCATCTTTAATTTCGATCAAGATGATCATTATGCCAAACTAACAATCCTCAAGGCAAATCTACATGTCCGATTAGATTTTTTTGATCCGAAAAGAATACATGAACAGGTTGATTCTTTTATTGAATTTAAATTGGATGAAACGGAATTAACGCAATCCCTTTTTTTGAAAGTAATAGATCAATCTAATTTTTATAATATAGAGGAACTTGAAGTGATTTGGGATGGATTAATTTCCAAATTAAAGGAAATTATTGGAGGGTAAATCCAAGTAAAGGGTGACTGAATTCATCGAGAAATTCACTTTCTTTGTTTGGATTTCTGCAGATGAAAAAACTAGATAAACTAATTCTTAGCTCCTTTTTAGGTCCATTTTTACTCACCTTTTTGGTGGTGGATTTTATTCTGCTGATCGTCAATATGTTAAAATATTTCGACGAAATTTTTGGAAAAGGGTTGGGATTCTGGATTTATGCCGAACTCATCGGGTATTTTGTAATCAGTATTTCCCCTATGGCCTTACCTTTGGCCATGTTGCTCTCTAGTTTGATGGCTTTTGGTAATCTGGGGGAGCATTTTGAATTAACGGCCATCAAAGGAAGTGGTATTTCTTTAACTAGGGCAATGCGCCCAATTGGTATATTTGCTGCGGGCTTGACAATACTTGCTTTTCTTTCCAACAATTACCTCGTCCCCAAAATAAATCTAAAAACCTTTTCACTATTGTACGATATCCGGATGAAAACCCCTTCATTGGATATCAAAGAGGGTGTTTTTTATTCTGGAATTCCAAATTACAGCATTAAGGTAAACCAGAAATTGGACGATGTACGGCTCAAGGATTTGGTAATATACAATCACAGCCAAGGCCAAGGTAATTTACAAGTGACGCTTGCAGATTCAGGTCGTATGGAAACATTTAACAACGACATGTATTTGAAATTGACATTGTATTCTGGACACAATTACAAAGAAGCAAGGTCGACAAGGGGGATCTCGGAAGCACCAATTGAATTTTCAAGAACAGATTTTCAAGAAAATGTAATGGTATTTGACCTTTCAGCATTTCAACTAAATCGTACACCGGAAAATCAATGGTCTACAAATCGAGCCATAAAAACTATTGAAGAAATTAGATATGGTTTAGACTCAATACATTTAATCGTAAATGATCTTAAATACCAGAATTTTATTACTGCAGCTAGTATTTACCCCTTTTTTACCCAAAATAAGATCTTAAGTCCTGCTCCTGAAATAGTGATGGAGAAAGCACGTTTTGATACCTTACGTAGGCTTCGAATTCTTAAGGAAAGAGAAGAGGGATCGCCTGATTTTGCGGATTCCACGGATTCATTAACAGAAGGTATGGTAGTGGAATCGGAAGCCATTGAAATAAAACTAAATTCTTTTAATTCCTTATCCGATTCAAACCAAAAAGGGTCAGTTCCTAAAATAAAAAATGAGGAATTAAAGCAGGATTTAAAAATCGTTAAACTCGAAAATGATCCGGATGAATCCCAAAAATTGACTGAACCAAGTACAGTTGCCATTTCGAGTTCAAAAGAATTGCGTACCACGACTTTGACAGATACTGAAAAGCATCTACTAGATTCCATGTTTTATGAACGTGGATATTTCAGTAATGCACTTACACTTGCGTTAAATAATTCAAGAAATCTTAAAAATTCATTTAATGTGAAATTTAGTCAAGTAGATGGACAACTTAGAGAGTTTAGAAGGCATGAAATTGCTTGGTATCAAAAGTATAGTCAAGCTATCGCTTGCTTTGTGATGTTTCTGATCGGTGCCCCATTGGGAGCAATTATCAAAAAAGGTGGATTAGGGATGCCTGTCCTCATTTCAATTTTATTCTTTATCCTTTTCTATATGTTGAGCATCACAGGAGAAAAATGGGCCAAAGAGGGTGTAGTGGATCCTTTACTTGGGACCATCTTTTCAAATCTTTGTTTACTACCCTTTGGTTTCTTTTTCTTAAGGCAGGCTAGAAAGGATGCTCGCTTGTTTGAATCTGATTTTTACTTGGCACTAAAAAAGAAATTGGAAAGGTTTATTTCACCGTGGTTTTCTATTTGACTTTCTTGTTTCAAAATTGGATTTTAAACCTTACCTTTGTCATTGTTTTATAAAATTTAGCTAAACATGTATTTAACACCAGAGAAAAAACAAGAGTTGTTTAAGAATCATGGACGGTTAAAATCTGTAACTGATACAGGGTCTCCTGAATCACAGATTGCCCTCTTCACCCACAGAATTCAGCATTTGACTCAGCATTTGAAGTCGAACAAGAAAGACCACTCCTCTAGATTAGGTCTGATGAAACTAGTTGGAAAGAGAAGAAGTCTTCTTGACTACCTCCATAAGAGAGAAATCGAGCGCTACAGAGCAATTATTGCTGAGCTCGGAATTCGTAAATAACAGTAAAGTAGGGTTCTCTTTCTTGAGAACCTTACTTTTTTATTTTTCAGCTAGGAATTCCTTATTTTTTATCAAAAAGTTAAATTCTACACGTTTATATGTTACCAAACTTGATCACCAAGTCCATCACTTTACAGGATGGCAGAGAAATTAGTATTGAAACCGGAGCTTTAGCAAAGCAAGCAGACGGTTCGGTTGTTGTGCGGATGGGTAAAGCAATGCTCTTAGCCACTGTAGTGGCTAAAAAAGATGCTTTAGAAGGAGTTGACTTTTTACCATTATCTGTGGACTACCAAGAGAAATTTGCTTCCTCTGGAAAAATTCCCGGTGGATTTTTGAAAAGAGAAGGAAAACTTTCTGACTACGAGGTCCTTATTAGTAGAATTGTAGACCGTGCAATTCGTCCTATATTTCCAGATGATTACCATGCGGATACGCAAGTAATGATCACGCTGATCTCTCATGACGAAGAGGTGCTTCCTGATGCACTTGCTGGATTAGCAGCATCTGCTGCTTTAGCAGTATCAGATATTCCTTTCAATGGTCCTATTTCTGAAGTTCGCGTTGCGAAAATTGATGGCGTTTATGTGATCAATCCCAAGCCTGCTGAGTTAGCGAAAGCTACTTTGGAGTTTATAGTAGCAGGCTCCCTTGATTTTATCTTGATGGTGGAAGGGGAAGCCTCTGAAATTCAGGAAGATGAGATGGTTGAAGCTATTCAATTTGCACATGAGGAAATCAAAAGACATTGTCAGGCGCAAGTAGAATTGACGAAGCTAGTTGGCAAGGAAGTGAAAAGAACCTATAGCCATGAGAAAAGTGATCCTGCACTTTATGATCACATGAGAGCTGCGACTTACGACAAACTTTTTGCTTCAGTTAACCGTCAAATTGCGAATAAATCTGAACGAGCTGCTCTAGTAAAAGAAATTAAAGAAGAATATGTGGCTAGTCTAGGTGAGGATCATGGTTTTGAAACCAGCTTAATTGGACACTATTTCCATAAGATCCATAAGGAAGCCGCCCGTAACCTTACCTTGGAAACCAAAAAGCGTTTGGACGGTAGAAATCTAGACGAAATTAGACCAATCTGGTCAGTAGTTGATTACCTTCCATCGGCGCATGGATCTGCGGTATTTACCCGTGGAGAAACTCAATCTGTAACGACCTGTACCTTGGGTACAAAAATGGATGAGCAAATGATCGATGGAGCGGTATTTTCCGGATACAATAGGTTTTACTTGCATTACAATTTTCCTGGATTTTCAACAGGAGAGGTAAAACCTAATAGAGGTGTAGGTAGAAGAGAGGTAGGGCATGGCAACTTGGCTATGCGTGCACTGAAAAAAGTACTTCCTGCAGACACTGAAAATCCATACACCATCCGTATTGTTTCTGATATTTTGGAATCCAATGGATCTTCTTCCATGGCCTCCGTCTGTGGCGGATCGCTGTCGATGATGGACGCAGGTGTGCCGCTGAAATCCGCCGTGGCCGGCGTGGCCATGGGCCTGATCCTCGAAGAGGACGGCTCTTA
>JALRIY010000200.1 GCA_023255285.1 Algoriphagus sp. | reverse complement strand
CCAAGTGGAGCGTAGCCTTCGAAAAGTTGGCTTGGGCAACTTATGTGACCAATTGATCACCAGCATCAATCGTGCGGCAGAAGATGCAGTAAAAGAGGCGCGTCCTCTTTTCACCCAAGCCATCAAAGACATGACTTTCAAAGATGTGCAAGGCATCCTTCTAGGATCTGAGCGTGCCGCTACCGACTACTTACAGCTCAGCACGACAGCAGGGCTGAAAGTAAAGTTTGCCCCGCCCATCCAAGCAAGCTTGCAAAAAGTAGGAGCCACAGCTCATTGGGAAACGGTCCTATCTCGCTACAACAAAATTCCTATGGTCAAGCCTGTGAATACAGATCTTACGGCCTACGTAACTGACAAAGCCCTTCAAGGCTTATTTATAGAGATAGCCAAAGAAGAACTGGCCCTGCGTAAAAATATCAATACGCGGTCTAGCCCATTGCTCCAAAAGGTTTTTGAGTTTGCAGATGCTCAGAAAAAGTGAGTTGCTTACAGGTGACAGACCACTTTCAACAGCTCACCTAATTGAACTACAACCCTAATTTTGCCTGGTTCCATTTTATAAAAGATTGAAAAAATAACCCGGTAGCAATCATCAAAAAAGTCCAGCAAATGCTGGACTTTTTTGATGATGAATAAAGGGGATTCTTAGGAATCAATAAGATCTACAAGCAGGCTTTCCCCCTCTTTGCTTACTTTTACGAGGCCTTTTTGGGTCAATCCCTTGATGGAGATATCCCATTTTTTACCACTCAATCCGGTTTCAGTCTTTAACTCTGGTAAGGAAGCAGGATGCTTGGCAGTCAAGAGTTCCATGATGATTTTCTCCTCCTCTGTCAATTCCACAGCCTTCTTCTCTGGTCGCATTTGAGGGAAAAATAACACTTCTTGGATGGTCGAATTATCGGTAAGCAACATGGTCAAACGGTCAATACCTATACCCAAACCGGAAGTAGGTGGCATCCCATATTCTAGGGCACGAAGGAAATCCTCGTCCATGGCCATTGCCTCGTCGTCCCCTCTAGCAGCAAGTTTGAGTTGCTCCTCAAATCGCTCACGCTGATCGATCGGGTCATTGAGTTCCGAATAGGCATTCGCTATTTCCTTTCCATTGACAAAAAGTTCGAAGCGCTCTACCAATCCTGGTTGGCTACGGTGCTTCTTTGCCAGCGGCGTCATTTCGATTGGGTAATCAGTGATGTACGTAGGCTGAATCAAATTGGCTTCTACCTTGGCTCCAAAGATCTCATCAATCAATTTCCCTTTGCCCATCGATGCATCTACCTCAATACCCAATTTGACACATACTTCCCGCAGTCCTTGTTCATCCAATTCACTGACATCGATGCCTGCATATTCCTTGATAGAATCAAACATAGTTAGGCGCCGGTAAGGACCCGCAAAATCAATCGTCTTCCCTCCTACCTGTACCGCAGTTACTCCATGGATGGTCTGTGTTACTTTTTCCAGCAACTCCTCCACCATTTCCATCATCCAGATGTAATCCTTGTAGGCCACATAAATCTCCATAGAGGTAAACTCTGGGTTGTGTGTACGGTCCATCCCTTCGTTGCGAAACATCTTCCCAAACTCGTACACGCCATCAAATCCACCCACGATCAATCGCTTTAAGTAGAGTTCATTGGCAATGCGCAGGTAGAGTGGCATGTCCAAGGTATTGTGATGTGTCTGGAAAGGACGCGCTGCGGCTCCCCCATGCACTGCCTGTAAAATTGGTGTTTCCACTTCTAACCAACCATGATCGTCAAAATAGCGACGCATGTTGGAGATAATCTTGGAACGGGTGACAAAAGTTTTTTTTACGGTAGGATTTACTGTAAGGTCCACATAGCGCTGTCTGTAGCGCTGCTCTGGATCGGTAAACCCATCAAAAACAGTCCCATCCTCATCCCTTTTTACAATTGGAAGCGGTTTAACTGCCTTCGATAATACAGTGAGGTGGGTCACATGGAGGGATATCTCACCTGTTTGGGTGGTAAAAATGTATCCTCTCACGCCAATAAAATCTCCTATTCCTAGTAGTTTTTTGAATACTGTATTGTAGAAATCAGGCTTTTCTGGAGTGCTGATGTCGTCTCTGCGGACATAGATTTGCAACCTTCCTGTAGCATCTTGGATCTCAGCAAAGGAAGCCGAACCCATAATTCTTCGACTCATCAGACGTCCCGCTATAGAAATGTCTTTATAATCCGTTTTGTTATTCTCGTAGTTGGAATGAACATCGGCCGCAGTAGTATTGATTACAAAAGACTCTGCAGGATAAGGATTGATACCTAAGGAATAGAGTTCCTCTCGGTCTTTTCTTCGTTCCAGCTCCTGTTCGCTCAAAAGTTGCATAATGATAATTTGTCTAAAATTTTGTATATTAACTTGTATTACCCTACCCTTCTTCGCTTCATTTCCTTTCGAACCAAGTCAAACTCCCTGCTGCTTTGCCCTGCAATGGAAGAATTTTCTGCGGCTCTACGGCTAAGGTAAGGCATTACTTTTTCTACTGGTCCATAAGGAACGTATTTGACCACGCGGTAGCCAGCTTTTGCTAAGTTATAAGAGATAGAATCACTCATTCCATACAACTGTGAAAAGTAAACCTGATCAGATTTAGGATCGATATGATGTTCATTCATCAGTTCGGTAAGGGCTAAGGTACTCTTTTCGTTGTGCGTAGCGCATACTATAGGAATACCTTCATGTACTGCATAATAGATTGCCAAATCGTAATCTCTATCTGTGGCTTCTTTGTTTGGCTGTATAGGATCTAAGTACCCTTCTTCCAATGCACGCGCCCGTTCTTTTTCCATATAGGCGCCACGTACAGGCTTTACTCCAAGAAGGTAACCCTGCTCTTTTGCCGTTTGATGTGCTTTCTTAAGCCGATCCAACGAATCATGGCGATACATTTGGTAGGTATTGTAAACCACACAGCGTACTTTATTGTATTTGGCCATAGCCCGATAAGCTAGCGCATCTATTACCTCTTGAAACCAACTTTCCTCCGCATCAACTAAGATTTTCAAACCTAGGTCATGTGCTGTTTGGCAGAGTCGGTCTACGCGATTTTCCAATCTTTCATATGCCCCTTGTTCTTCCGCAGTTAAGGCCTGCTTTGCTTGAATTTTTTCTAAAATACGGTAATCCCCCAATCCGGTAACTTTAAATACTCCAAATGGCATGTAGTCTGTCTTGGCAGATTCCACCAAAGTTTGGTAAATCTCTTCCGTAGTAGCTTCAAAACTTGCCTCATCCCCTTTTCCTTCAACAGACAAGTCCAAAATCGAATGTACTCCGAATTTGGCTAAAAGTTGACAAGCCAAAACACTCTCTTGGATTGTTTCTCCACCACAGAAATGCCCAAACATGGTTTTTTTAAGGATTCCTTTGATGGGAAGACGCAGTTGAATAGACCAGTTAGCCAACTTAATTCCAAGGGTAGACACCCAATTGGTATTGAGAGTGGCAAAAATCAAATACATCTTTCGTAGTTCCGCATTACTTTTAGAAGCAAAGGCTACTTCCAAGTTTTCAAAAGAAATAGTGGGTCTGACGGGCATGGTGCGCATTTAATGGGGCAAATATAGCAGAAAAACAGCGACCCAAAGGTTTTGTTTGGGAATTCAATAATCCTATAATTCGTGCGTTGTGATTCGCGTTTTTTTAAAGTTTTGTCAAACTATTACCGAAATGATAATTTATTAGTAAAAAAATAATTTTGCTTTTAACAAATAGCAGTTTACATTTACGGCATGTTCATCACAGCAGTAATCTGGTTTAGCTTCTTTTATTTTTATTTTCGACGCCAAAATCGAATCGGAGCTGTGTATTGTCTAGCCAAAAACTAAAAACAACATAAAATTCACAAAGCCCGATTCGAAAGAGTCGGGCTTTTTTATTTAATCAATCAGTCCTATGAAACCACACCAACAAATCAAAGACTGGGGACTTAATCTCAGCAACCCCATGATCATTGGAGGCCCTTGTTCGGCAGAAACTCCAGCACAGATTACCCAAATCTGTAAAGAAATGAAAGAAGAACAAGTTATTCCTCAAGTATTTAGAGCTGGAATTTGGAAGCCTCGAACCCGTCCTGGATCCTTTGAAGGTGTAGGTGAGGAAGGATTGACCTGGATGGAAATTGTTCGCGAGGAACTAAATATTCCAATTACTGTGGAAGTTGGCAATGCAGCTCACGTCGAAATGGCTCTCAAGCACAACATTGATATCTTATGGATAGGTGCACGAACTACTGTAAATCCTTTTGCAGTTCAAGAGATTGCTGAGGCTC
>JALRIY010000001.1:13874-55005 GCA_023255285.1 Algoriphagus sp. | reverse complement strand
AGATTCACTAAAGATTTTGGATAAACTGACCATCCACTTTGGCAGCAACATAGAAAAATGCAAGAGGATAAGTTCAATAAAAGTGCGCTAAAGACCGTTAACTGAACAGATAGTCCACCGCTAAAGGACCACAGTCAATCGTGGTTGTGCCACACTTTGTCTCTTTAATTACCATCTGCTGACGGCTATGGACAATCAACCGTTGACAATTATAGGCAGTATTTACTCCCTATTTATCTTTTGATAGGATTGCGGATAATTATATTAAACAATCTGATTATCCGCTTTTTCGCCACTACCCAGAGAGAAAAAGGTTTGAGATTCAATTAGGTGGACAGTTGACTGCCTGTGGGCCGTGGCCTATTAGCTGTCAACGATTATCTACAGTTTTAAATAGGTGAGCTGAGCTGCTGGTATGATTGCGGATAATCCTTTTAAACAAAATCTATATCCACACTAAAAGGGTATTTCATCAAAAACTGAAGGGCCTCTTCTATGGGTAGATCTTCAAAAAGAACGCGGTGTAAATTTTCGGTAATGGGTGCACGGATACCTGCCGTTTTCAAAAAAGCGTCTACGATTCGAATGGTATTGACTCCTTCTGCTACCTCTTCCAAATCCTCTAAAATTTGAGGTAAACTTTCCCCTTTGGCAAGTCGATATCCAACGGTAAAATTCCTGGAATCCGAGGAGTTACAAGTGGTCACCAAATCGCCAATACCTGCTAGGCCAATAACTGAGCTAGCAGTACCTCCGAGTGCTTTACTTAAATGTGCCATTTCTACGATGCCTCGCGAGATCAATAGTCCTTTGGCATTTTCACCCAGACCTAGACCTGCCAAGGCCCCTGCGGCAATGGCGATAATATTTTTGAGAACGCCACTGAGTTCTACACCGATAATATCTGAGTTTCCATAAACTTGAAATTTTTCAGAGCGCAGCAAGCGCTGCCCTTCGTGAATGACTTCATTGTATTTGCTCGCAATCACGGTTGCCGCCGGCTGCCCATCAGTAAGTTCTTTCGAAATATTGGGGCCTGCCAAACAGCCTACCCGTACGGCAAGGGTTTCTTGAACAATCACCTCACTCATGGTAAGGATTTGATTTCGGCGAAGCTGGGCCACTGTAGCCAACTCCTCTCCATCAAAAAGCTGAACAACCAATCCTTTGGTTCCATGAATAACTAGGTGATAGGGATGCAAAAAGGGAGCAAATGTCCGGGTTACTTCTAAAAAAGCAGCAGAGGGAATCATAAAAAATAATACGCCACAAGCACTGCATAGTTTTTCTGGCGAAAATGTGGCCTTAATTTTTGGGTTTAAAAGTTTACCAGAAGCACTATGAAGAGTATTGATTTCATCTACTACTTCTTGTTTACGCGAATAAACTAACACCTCATTTTTTTCTGCAAGCATATTGGCAATGGCTGTGCCAAAGCTCCCCACTCCAATTACACCAATGGGCTGAGATTTAGAAGAGTTTTTCAAGGCCATACCCATGTAGTCTGTTGTGATAAAAATAAAGCAAGCTCATGTCCTCCGTAGCCAAGTCTCCAGTAGGTGACTGAATCAACGGTCGTTTGGCATGATACATACCTACGTTTTCCAATCCATGGGCGATAATTTCATCCATGGTGCGGCTAAGGTGTGGAGCTGTATCTATTTTTCCTTGTTTTTTCAACTCCAAGATTTGGTGCATCACCCGCTGGCAAGCAGATTTGAATTCCTGATAATCGAGGATCAAATCCTCCTGAGGAAGTCGGATTAAGTCAAATAAGTCAAGCTTGGAATTTTTTGCTTGAATCAGTTCAAATGCTACAAAAGCTACTAAGTGGGAACTAAATACGCGATTGATTTTATGAAACTCCTCCACGATACGTCTACCCAGCATTTGGGTATATTCTTCTTCTCGCTGGGCATCTACCGTCACTTTGCCATTGGACATAAAATATTCTTGAGTATCTACGATTCGCCCCCATTTGTCCAAGCTATTTCCTTCCTCATCTACGTAATTGCCCATCACGTCCATGGCTTGCCCTATGGAAACAGAAATATCTGATCCCTTGGTGAAAAATTTGAAAAGGAATTTCGAGATTTTGTAAGAGGTAGAAAACTCATCATTCTCTTTGTAATATCGCTCTTGTCCAGTCATACTCAAGTAATCTTGGATAAGACTTGGGGCCTCCAGTACAAAGTGATAATTGATCGTCACGGGCACTATAAAAATCTTACCAGAAACCTCCTTAATCCCATTCTGAAAATTAGCTCTTTGTGCCTCAATAGCGGTACTTAGTAGTCCTAGCTTCAATTTCGACTCAATGATCCCACTCCTGGAACGAGTTCCACCCGGGAAGAACAAGCTGTGACACCCAAACTGAATTGCTTCCTTGGAATATGTTTTGAGGGTCTCCAAGTACATCAAATTCTTCTTTCTCCGGTCCACTTTGTATGCTCCCAAAGCGTTCATAAAGTAAGCAAAAATTGAAATATTAAATAGGTTTAAGCCTGCACCATAAATAAAGGGAGGCATCCCTAGGACCGAGATAATCCATCCAATCAAGATGCTATCCAAATTCGAAAAATGAGTAGGGACCATAACAATGGTACCTTTGGTTGCCAACTCTCGTATCTGAGTAGTCTGTCCCGTAATTTGGATTTTATCTTGAAGGGAATATTGATTGCTGAAAAAAGAGCCAAAGCCTTTTACACGAGCCGCATTGAGTAATCTTGAAAAACCAAAGGTGACTACCCTCCGGGTAAACTTGTAGTGTGAGGCCTTAAAATTGGAAGCAATTTCTTCTGAATACCTGGAAGTAATTTTTTGCAATACTTCCCTGTAGGCTTCCATTTTCTTGGTTTTGGAAAGGGAAACTGAGGCATGGATTTGGAGTAAGTTAGTTTTCACTTCTCCCCAAAAAGGCCCTTCATCATCGGGGTCTACATCCCAAGGATTTTGCTTAATACGCAGCTTTTCTCGGTAAAGAGTGGTTTCAAGTTCTTCTTTTAGAATTTCTGGGTTTTTTCCAATCAAATCCAAAATTCTTTGCTCAGCTTGACTCGCTACCTTTTTTACAAATTCTTTACGCTCACGGGCAAGCCTAACCACAGGCCATTCTTGCTTTTTGGGCAAAATAGGATCGTATTGGTGCTTGATGTAGTGCTCCTTCAATTGGTAAATCTGTTTGTAAAACCCCTCAAAGATAGGAAAAAAGGAACTGTCGACGGTAGTATTATTCAGTAGCAAGCTTTCCTGAAGCTGATCTCATAAAAATTTTGGGATCCACGATGGTTAGTATCACCCCTAATCCCTGCAAAAATTATCTATCGATTGGGTGGTCGGATTTTTTGCTACTAAAAGTCATCTACGCAGCGTTGACAGCAAGCTGGAGAATGTTGATAGATAAGCAGGAGAAATTAGTTTGTGCGTACACTTCTAAGACAAAGGAAACCAAAGCACCACTACGCAAACCCTAATTGGGGGGTTAAACGTAAAACCCATCTAATAAAATACTCAAAATTATCGAAACCTCTCTCCCTGAATGTGAGTTGCATAAAAAGGAAGCTCTAAAAATATTGCCCATGCCAAAAAGCATGGTATTTTTACACCATTCAACCGCAATGAAACTAGACCTCAAGCAAATTCAAGTCCCAATTGAGCCCGAAATGGCTCAGTTTGAACATAAGTTCAGGGACTTTATGAAGAGTAAGGTCAAGTTACTGGACCACATTACGCATTACATCGTTAAGCGAAAGGGCAAGCAGATGCGCCCGATGTTCGTTTTTTTGACCGCTGGAGTTTGTGGACAGATCAACGAATCTACCCATCGAGGAGCTGCATTGATCGAACTATTGCATACCGCTTCCTTAGTTCATGACGATGTGGTAGATGACGCCAACTACCGAAGAGGCTTTTTTTCAATCAATGCGCTTTGGAAAAATAAAATTGCCGTATTGGTAGGAGACTACCTCCTCTCCAGAGGCCTCTTGCTCAGTGTAGAGCACAACGACTTTCACCTACTACGAATTGTATCCAATGCGGTTCGTGAGATGTCAGAGGGAGAATTATTACAAAGTTACAAGGCGAGGAAGCTAGATGTCGAAGAGGATGTTTACTATGAAATTATTCGCCAAAAAACTGCTAGTTTGATCGCATCTTGTTGTTCGGTAGGTGCTTCTAGTGTAAGTACAGATGAGGAAACCATACAGCGTATGTGGAATTTTGGCGAAAAAGTAGGGATGGCCTTCCAAATCAAAGATGATCTTTTTGATTACGGGGAGGATGAAATTGGGAAACCAGTAGGAATTGACATTAAGGAAAAAAAGATGACCCTACCCCTAATTTTTGCACTTCGTAATGCCGATTGGTTAGAGAAAAAGAAAATCATGTACCTCATTCGAAATCGATCTGAGGACAAAAAAGCAGTCAATGAGGTCATCAACTTTGTAAAAAAAAGCGGAGGACTGGCCTATGCGCAACAAAAAATGACAGAATTTTACCAAGAAGCCCTTTCCTTATTGAAAGACTTCCCCGATTCAGCATACAAATCGTCTTTACACGACCTCGTCGTTTATTCTATCGAACGGAAAAAATAATCTACCCATTCACCGTTGGCTAAAGTAGCAATTTAACCCCTGCAGCTACGCGCTCGATTGCAGCAGACCAATACCGCTTACTTCATTGACTTTAAAAAGAGTTCTCTTTTATTTGAAGAAAAGAACCTGATTGTCCCCAAAAACAAATGCCTCCAATTTAAAGTAGTTCAAAAATTGTTTGTGTCTTCCCTCTAAACTGAATTGCCTCCAGTTTTTTCCTACCCACTAAAAGGTCCCCAAGAGGGGAATTTTTGCTAAGCAAAAACACATGTTTATCTGCTACTTTTACTTGGCCTACGCTGACGGCGAGCAAGAACCATTCTGTTCCAAGCTGAACCAAAGCTCCTTCCTGCACTGTAGCCGGGGTATCTTTGATGGTTTGTAGGCGATACAATTCTTCTAAATCCAACTTACTTTGCTTGATTTGTTTTTCTAATGAATTGAGATCCTGGGTCATTGTCTCCCGACTGGTCTCGTATTTATCTCCTGCACTATTTTTTTCTTCCTCTAAAATACTTTCAATGATATTTTTTCGCTCTTCTGCAAGAAGGGCTTCTTTTTGCTTCAATTGATTAATTGCAGTATGGTAGACCGCTTGTTTAAATTCATTCATAAGATTTCTTCACAAGGTTCTTTTCGTCGGGTATCGATAATGTATACGATTTTCCATCCACCAGGCAGCTTTACTAGCTGAAAGGAGTTGACTCCGCAATGGGAAAAGGAGTTGTTCACATAAAATTTATAGGGAGTCCAGGCAATTGCTAAGGGGCCATCTACCTGAATATGATAAGAAAGAATTTGCTCATCGAGAACCGTACTTGCAGGGGTACTGGCTATTCGATTCAAAAAATCAGCTACGGAATTACTAGCTATGCTGGTTCCTTCTGGTTTCTGCAGCACAGTTTGCATCAATCCCTCTTTGGAAAAAGCAGCTTCCACTTGGGGTACATTTTTTTGTTTCATCCCATCAAATAAGGATCGAATGACTGTCTCCACTTCTTGTTCGGGAGTTTGAGAAAAGCCTGGTAGTCCGGCTACTAGCAAAAAAATGGCAAATAGAATCCAGTTTTTTCTTGGTAAGTTAAAGTCCTCCATACAAGGTAAAAGTTCTGGTGGTTAGATTGGGCGAATTTAATGCAAAATGCATGGCTTCTGCAATGTCTACTGGGCTCACCCATTTCGAAAAATCATTGGAAGGCATGGCTCCTCGATTTGCTTCCGTATCAAGGATGCTTGGTACAAAAAGATGCGTTTTGATAGCTGTCCCTTTAACTTCTGCTTCAATTAATTCAGACAATGTGCTCACCAAACGCTTACTTAATGCATAAGCAACGGCATTTTTACCTTCCGCGGGTTCTAAAGCTGTCCGAGCCCCCACAAATAATAAGGCCCCACGATGCTGTTTTTTTAGCAAGGGAAGGAAAGCGGTTGCAACTGTAAAGGCGCTAAAGAAATTGAGTTGGATAAGTTGGGTGATATCCTGCTGTTTGACAGTATCCAGCCCACCTGAAGCAAAGCCTCCAACAAGCAGTGCAATGGCATCAAGTTCTCCGAACTGAACCTCATATTCTCTCACAAATTCCTGTACTGCGTGCTCATTGGTCACGTCTACCTCGTAGGTTACATCTGCTTCCAATGCTTGTTCGTTGGCTTCCGGGCGTACAAGTCCAATTACGTAATAGCCTTCCCGCTTAAATTTTCCAACTACAGCCGCGCCCAAAGCGCCTGCTGCCCCTGTAATTACAATATTTCTGCTCATCTGTCCGTCAAATCCTTCCTATATTTGCTAAAATAGGGTTAATTTTTCGATTGAACCATGAATCATCTCAAAAGCAGCATCCGAAACAAGGAGAATATTCGCAAAACCTATTTTGCCTTCAAGCTTTTCTTTCTAGTAATTCTAGAAGTTTTTTATGCAGGGAATACCTTAATTTCTCCATTTTTAGTCCAGTACGAAATATTAAATCATGTCATTCGGGCACTGATTTTTCTCTTGAGCGCCAACTTAATTTTTTCTTTAGGTAGGATTATTACCTTACGAATTTACCTTCAGCAACGAGAAGAAACGAAGGTACAGCCCAACTTTGTAGTGGGTATCGACCGCATTGAATTTTTGCTCAACCTTCTTGCAATCCTAATTTCATTGATGCTTGCCTTTGGTATTCGGCCACTGGAGTTTTTGACCAGCATCACCATTGTTGCAGCAGCAATCGCCTTGTTGACCAAAGATTACATCACCAACATTGTGAATGGCCTGATAATGATGTTTTCTGATCAATTGGAAATTGGGGATAAGGTTCAAATCGGGAGGCATACTGGCTTTATTCGAGATATTACCCTAATCAATTTGGTATTGAAAAACGATGCAGGCGAAATAATCCTCATTCCTAATACCATGGCACTGACTACAGACGTGGTCAATTATTCAAAAAACAATACCCACCAGCTAATTTTTGATGCTGAACTCAGTTTTAAAAATGAGCTTCATTTGACCGAATTAGAGAGGGCTCTTGAAGCTATTTTAGAACAGTATGCTTTGGTAGTTCAAAAAGAAGGTGCGCAACTCACCCTATTGGATCGAAAAATAGATACGGTAACTATTCGCTACCAATTTCCTATTAAATCGGGAGAGAAGGAGGCTGAAATTCAAGTAAAAAAATCCATCAACCAGGCATTAATTGATTGGCAGTATGCAGTCCAAAAAGGAGAATTACTTTGATTGGGTTTACCAAGTAGTCCGTGAAATCCCTGTGGGTCGCGTTTGTAGCTATGGAGCTATCGCACATTATTTAGGACTAAAATCTGGAGCCAGGATGGTGGGGTATGCCATGAATGCAGCACACGCTTTGGCAGATGTTCCAGCCCATCGTGTAGTGAATAGACAAGGATTACTTACTGGAAAGCACCATTTCCCTACTCCAACAACCATGCAATCCCGTTTGGAAGCGGAAGGAGTCCTCGTAGAAAATGATCGCGTAGTTGATTTTGAAAGTCGTTTTTGGAACCCAGAGGAAGAGCTAAATACTTAATCTTTTTTTCGCAGGAGGTAAAGTCCAGTAAACATCAGGGCTCCATTTAAAATAAGCGCTTCAAAACCGAAGGTATAGCCCCAAAGCCATTCTTGGGAATTGGAGGCAATCAAAAAGGTGAGAGAGGGCGCAAGGATGGCCAAACCCGGAACCCATACATCCTTCACTTGAAAGCTGGTAAACAAACCAAAGCCAAATAGTCCCAATAGTGGTCCATAGGTGTAGCCTGCCAAGATAAAAACCGAATTAATCACACTTTGGTCATTCAGCCAATAAAATGCCAAAATCAAAATATAAAGAAAAGCGGTAAATCCAATATGAACCTGCTTTCGAATTGCAACTCGCTTCTCTACGGGATAGTTACGGTCGATTTGTAAAAAGTCAAAACAAAAAGAAGTGGTAAGTGCAGTCAGGGTAGAGTCTACACTTGAATAGGCAGCAGCAATGATTCCAAGTACAAAAATAATTCCGGCAATTGGAGAAAAATAGGTGGATGCAAGTAAGGGAAATAAGCTATCTGATCGCTCTGGGATAGGAATGCCCTTGGTTTCGGCGTAGAGATAAAGCATTACTCCTAGGGAAAGAAATAATAGGTTGACCACCACAAGGATTCCTGTAAACCAAAACATATTTTTTTGGGCATCCCCAAGGGTTCTACAGGTTAGATTTTTTTGCATCATGTCTTGGTCCAAACCAGTCATTACTATGGTAATGAATGCACCAGAAACAAATTGCTTAAAAAAGTTGGTTCCTGCTTTCCAGTCCCAATTGAAGAGGGTAGACCGTTGATCCTTTACTATAGTATTGACATAGTCTCCCAAGCTAGAAATTTCCAATTCTTTCCCAATCAATACTAGTGTCACAAGGACAGCAGTTAGCATGAAGGCAGTTTGTAAAGTATCTGTCCAAACCACTGTTTTTATTCCACCACGAAAGGTATATAGCCAGATAAGTACTACGGTAAGTAAGACAGATACCCAGAAAGGAATCCCAAGAGCATCAAAAAGTACCAATTGAAGTACACTTGCAACCAAATATAGCCGAAGAGAAGACCCAAAGGACCTAGATATAATAAAAAAAAATGCCCCCGTTTTGTAGGACCAAAATCCAAATCGATTTTCCAAAAAAGTATAGATGGAAACTAGATTTAAGCGATAGTAGAGTGGAAGCAATACTTTAGCAATGGTCAGGTATCCAAGGGTATATCCCAAAACAACTTGAAAGTAATAGAAGTTAGAATTACCAACCTCCCCAGGAACTGAAATAAACGTAACACCAGAAAGTGAGGCTCCAATCATTCCAAAGGAAACCAAAAACCAGTGAGAATTACGATCTCCAGTAAAAAAAGTATCTCCAGTCAACTTGCGAGAGGTAAACCAAGAAATAAAAAAAAGTAAACCAAAATAAATTGAGATTACCGTAAAAACGAGTTGCGGATTCATATTATGGGCGTCTGTCGCTCGCTAAGTTGTCTATTATTCTTAATTTTGCAAAATGAATTACTTCAGCATACCCCTTCCTCATGTAGAAGAAATCGTAGATCTCTTGGAGGACCTCATCGATCAAGAGGCGTCGGACCTGGTTGTATTCAATGACGATGTAAACACCTTTGAACACGTCACTCAGGTACTGATGAAAGTCTGTGAACACACTCACGAACAAGCGGAGCAGTGTACGTTAATCATACATTACAAGGGGAAGTGCGCGGTTAAAAAAGGTACAAGATCAGAACTTAAGCCACTTTGTGAGGCAATTTTGGACGAAGGAATACAGGCAGCAATTCTTTAAATTAATTACGTGAACTTCCCTTCAAAATTGATCGAAGATGCAGTAACCGAAATCTCCAGACTTCCTGGTATAGGTAAAAAAACTGCACTTCGCCTAGCCTTACATTTACTCAAACAGCACGAAGCCCACACGGAAGCATTAGCTTTGGCCTTGACACGAATGAGAGCAGAGGTATCTTACTGCAAAGTATGTTATGCTCTTGCTGATGAGGAGCTTTGTTCTACCTGCCAAAACACCAAACGAGACCGGTCAATAGTTTGCGTGGTGGAGGACATTGGGGATGTGTTGGCTATAGAAAATACCAACCAATATCAGGGGATTTACCATGTGTTGGGAGGAGTCATTTCTCCCATGCAAGGCATTGGCCCTGAGGAATTAAATTGTGAAGGTTTAGTAGAACGAGTACAGCAAGGGGAAATCAAGGAAGTAATTTTGGCGCTATCTGCGACCATGGAGGGAGATACTACTTCTTTTTATTTGGGTAAAATTTTGGCTCCTATGGGGGTAAAAATGACGAGCATTGCCCGAGGCATCCCTGTAGGAGGTGAACTTGAGTTTACGGACGAGGTGACTTTAGGAAGAAGTATTTTAACTCGAATAAATTATTCACAGGAGTAAAGAATTTCTTTGGATGGAAACTTAGAGAATCTATATTTGCAGACTCTTTCGGGGGATTAGCTCAGTTGGCTAAGCGTCCCGCAAGCGTGCGGGAGGGTCATCGGTTCGAATCTTTGAAATATAATGGGGGATTAGCTCAGTTGGCTAGAGCGCTACACTGGCAGTGTAGAGGTCATCGGTTCGAATCCGTTATCCTCCACAGGGCCCCGAAGCATTGCGGGGTCCTTTTTTTATCCAAATTTTTTCAACTATGTACTACATCTATGTCCTTTTTAGCCAAAAGACCAACCGCTATTACATTGGTTCTACCGATGACTTGCAAGGCAGACTCAAACACCATAATGCCGGATCTACCCCCTCCACCAAAACTGGAGCACCAGTTTGGGAGATCCGCTATACCGAAACAGTCCCCGATAGAACTGCTACTCAAGCGCGAACTCGAAATCAAAAAGAAAAAAAGCAGATACTACATCGAGCGGCTAATTCAAAAAGGAAATTAGCTTTGGCAGCTAATCCTCCCACGCCACATTTCCATTTAAAAATCAAATAAGACTTGACTCCTATCGAATTGGCCTTTATCTTTTCCTAACATTTAACAGGTTTATGTCTTGTTAAAAAAATGAAGCAGAACTCAAGGGAAGAAATTAATTAATCATGCTAAAAAGAATTTTAATTTTCCTTCTCAGCATTCTTTTTAGCTTGACAGTACATGCTAAAGATCCAGAATTTTACCGATTACGAATTGCCGGAAATAAGTGGGGAATTTTAAAAAGAGATTCCTTTATTGAAGGAAGAGTAACGCAGTCAATTCTTAGTCAATTGGATAGTATTTACAAAGATAATCCACTGAGTTATGAATTTATTTATTCACCAAAAACTCAATCTTTAAAAGCGTTTGCTCATTGTTCCTTTGATTTTTATACCATTCGGGATAAACAAATTTTTAAAGACTATAAATTTGCTAATAGAGGATATACTTGTGGGTCTTTACTTTTTGAAAGAAATAACAACTATCATATTTTAGGTGGATTAGGACTTTGGAACTCGCACTCTGATTTAATGAAGTTTGACAGTTTAAAAGGTTCATGGGAATTTCAATTTATTGATAATCAACCCATAGACTATTTCCCATTGGGGATGTATCAAAATTCAAAAGGGATAATTGCACTCTTTGGAAACTACAAAAATCCAAGAATACCAAAAATAGAAAAAGAGACTGCTGGATATTTCGTTGATTTTGCAAAAAAAACTTGGACACCACTTAAAATTGAAGTAGACGAATTTGAAATTTCAGATTTAATTGAACCCAACCTCAGCCTTTTTTATGAAACCCAAGACTATAGTTTTTTTGTTTCAAAAACAGAAAAAGCAGCTTTTGGATGGATCGTTTGGATCCTTTTTGAAAAAGAAACTGGAAAGATTTACTTGTTCGAGGGCACTAAAGATGATCAAATTTTTATTTCTCCCGTTCATGAAATTATTGGTAACAAAATAAACTATGTTGAATATATAAATGGAGATTTCCTTAGTGGAGAAGAAGTGCAGATTGACCTCGATAAGGTTAAAGAAAATTCAAGAGAAATTGGAAAGATTGTAGTTTTAGAGCCTAATGCTCTAACTAAAAAATCAAGTCCCTCTTCCTTCCTCCCTTGGCTAGGACTAGCGCTACTTCCACTTGTATTTTGGATGGGGATTCAACTTCAGAAAAGAACTGATAAAAAAAGAAATCTTTCTCTAGAAAAAGACTTACCCCAAGAAAATGTTCAAGAGGAAAAAGAAGAGGAAATCATGGATCATCTACTTGCGCACAATGGGGAGAAACTAAGCACAGAGACCTTCGACCAACTTCTCGGAATAAATGAAATCAGTAACTTTGACTCCAAACGGATTAAACGTTCACGATTGATCAAATCGATAAACAAACAATACGAGGAAAAAAATGGATTTCCATTAATTACGCGAATAAAAAATCAAGAGGACAAACGATTTGTCTTTTACAAGATTACCTTTAAAAATGAAAACTAGGGCGTCTTCATATCCTTTCAGATAAAGTAACCCTTAATTTACTCCTACCCAAAATCAATCTATCCCTTTACTTCTTCCGAATGGATGCATTCCATAGGTCTATGAAAAAACAATTTTGGGCACTTTTTATCATTTTTTCGACATCATGCTGCGCCTGTGCCCCAGAGGAGATTATTGAATTTGCGGTTGGCAACATGGAAAATTTTGTTGGCAAGGGGTTTATTCCTTCAGAAGAAGTGAAAGCCTTGGGAAAATTTCAAAATACGAGCATTCACCTTTCCAATTCCTCCCAAGATGGCCTTAAAGAAGCCACTATCTTTTTACGGCTTGAAAATGGAGACCCAAAAATCCTAGTAGAGCAGCGAGACATATTGGCACGAAATTGTGCCAAACTCTACCTTCGGGACTTTGAAAAAGCAGCAGATTACAGCAAAATCACTATCCAATTTGTGCAAATAGACCCTTATAATCCAGAAAATGTTTCTATGGAAGAATATACTTTCAACACCCAAGATTTTGAGTAGCAAACAAAAGTGTTTATCTAGACTTCTAAACCACCACAAATTGTGGCTGGCAACCAGTTAATTTTTCCCATGAATTTTAAAGCCATCTGCACAGATATTGACGGCACCCTCCTCAACTCAGAGCGCTCGCTTTCTCCCAACCTCATTTCAATCGTCTCCTCCATTTCTAAAGAGATTCCATTTTTTCTAGCAAGTGCTCGAATGCCTGCTGCTATGCGGCACCTGCTTCAAGACTTGAATCGTCCCAATGAACCCCTCATTGCTTACAACGGGGCATTGGTTTTAGATGGAAATGGGAAAGTACTTGAATCCATTACCATTCCCATCCCGGTAGTTGAACAGGTAGTCCATCTGGCAAACTCACTCCACCTGCATACAAGCTTACTTTATGGAGAGGAATGGCATACCAGAAATGAAGATTATTTTGCAATTCGGGAAATTAAAAATACAAAGGTAATCCCCTCTTGGACAGATCCTTTACTTGTGATTGAACGATGGAAGTCTAATCGGCATGGCGCACACAAGGCAATGTGTATGGGAGACTCGCCAAAAATAGACCTTCTCTACCAAACATTAAATGAAAATCTAGGGGCCCAACTGCACCTCTACAGGTCAAAAGACACCTACCTAGAAATTGCCCCGAAACCTATCTCCAAGGCAACTGGGCTCAAAAAAATTTTGGAACTGAGCTATCCAGGTATCGGTATGCACGAAGTAGTTGCCTTTGGCGATGGCTACAACGACATCGAACTACTTCAACAAGCAGGGTGGGGCGTGGCAGTAGAAAATGCCTTCACAGAAGTTAAAGCAGTGGCAAATGAGGTTACCAAGCACCACAAAGAGGACGGAGTGGCGAGCACCTTGACTCGCATCTTTCTAAACAAAAAATAATATTATTATTACCCGCAATCATGCCAATAGCTCAGCATGCCTATTTATTGCGCATAATTATCCACAATCAACCGTCGACACTTTTATTCTAGTCCCTTATCCCTCATTTTGACAAATTCATCAAATCGGCGGTAAATGGCCACAGTAAAACCAAAAAGCATGACAATTGTTCCTACCCACAACACATTGATATACGGCTTGACAATGGCCTTCAGGACCACATAATCCTTCTGGTATTGATTTACCTTGAACACAAACTTATTTTGCTCTGGCAGAATGTTCTCTAAACTGATTTTTAGTCCAAGTTCAGAATCAATAACAGGCAATTTACCTACTTGGTTGTCACGAATAATAAAGGTAGGCTCCAACAATTTTTCCACGTCGTAATCCAAGACACGGATTTTTGCCTTGACAGCAACATCCCCATCCTTCAAAACCAGTCCTTCGATCTCCTTCAATACATCAACACCATCGAAATAAGTAACAAAATCAGCCACATGAAACTGTTCCCCAGGGCTCACTTCATGGATTTCATCGTCCTTCCATTCGGGATCTGAAAAATCATTCATTGCAGCCACGTAAGTGTACAAATCTTTATCTAAATAGATTTTAGAATCGGGTGAAGAAATTAATCCCCCCATCCCCTCATTGTATTGGGACATCGGTGAAAGAGAAAATTGTAGCGTCTCATTTTGGAGGTAGTCAATTTTAAAGTAATCATTCTCCTCCAAAACAACTTGAACCGTATCTCCCTTTTTGATGTAGTCCTTAAATCCCTCTAATGCAATCGCTTCATTTACTTCGCCTGTAGCAGCCAAACTTTTTGCAGGCACATATTCTGGTACACCAACAACTTTTTTCTGCCTCCCTCTGTAGATCACCGTATAATCCTTCATCTGGGTAGGCTTATTGATCCAAAGTAATACGTGCTCCTTATTCATCTCATCCTCCCAACTATTGCTGTAAGTAAGCCCAGACATATTCAAAGAGATTACCTCCGAATAGCCTGAGCTAAACATGATTCCAATAAGTATCATCCCCAAGCCAATGTGTGCCAAGGATCCTCCTGCTAACTTGAAAGTAGATTTTTTAAGCAACTTAACGAGGATTACAGCATTGGCTACAATCGTAAACATCCCCGTCAATACGATAATGATGTACTTCCAATCGTACACTTTGGCCAATACAATCACAAGCGTGGCAAGAATAATTGAAACTACGTAGGGTATTACAAGAGATTCTCCCAGTGTCTTTCTGTCAATTTTCTGCCACCAAAAAAATTGTCCTACTGAAGTCAGTAAAGCTAAAACAATAGCAAACCACAATTGAAATTTGGTATAAAAACCTATTTGATCCGCAGGAGGAGCCATGTTGGAGATTCCTCCAAAACTTTCTACCAAGGCATTCCAAGCAGGAATAGAAGTAGGTAAGATCACTTGAAAGGACATGAGTCCTAGCGTCATTGCTCCCAAGAAAATCCAAAACTCTCGCGAATACACGGATGCCTCATGGGCTGATGTCGGGAGGTGCTTCCATGCACGGATAGCAAGGAAAATAGCCACACCCATAAAAAATAAAAGGTAAAGTAAGAGCTGACCTGACAAGCCTAAATCAGTGAAAGAGTGAACCGAAGCATCGCCCAAAACCCCAGATCGAACAAGGAAAGTAGCGTACAATACCAAGATAAAACTCAGTATGACCAAGACGATGGAAGTCTTTAAGGCAGTTGCGCTTTTCTTGAAGGTAATCATGGTATGGATTGATGCCACGAGGATTAACCAAGGGACATAAACCGCATTTTCTACTGGATCCCAGTTCCAATAGCCTCCAAAGTTAAGGGTCACGTATGCCCAATAGGCCCCCATAATGATTCCCATTCCCAAAATCATGGCCGAAAAAATCGCCCAAGGTAAGGCTGGCCTTATCCATTCCGCATAGCGTTTGGTCACCAATCCACCAATCAAAAAAGCAAATGGCACTAAGGTGGAGGCATATCCCAGAAAAAGCGTAGGCGGGTGAATCACCATCCAAATATTTTGCAAAAGTGGATTTAAGCCAGTTCCATCCTCAGGAATGAAATCCGGATTTAAATCAAAAATAGGCGCTTGTGTGGCATCGCGAAGGAGGATAAATGGGGAGCTACCAATTTTTAAATCCCCAATTACTACTCCCAAAATCATAGAAATCAAGAAAGCCTGAACTAAGGAAAAAACCACCATGACTGGGGCTTCCCAAAATTTGTTGGTATGAATCAAAATCAATCCAAGAACCACATTCCAAAAGGCCCATAAGATAAAGGCCCCTTCTTGACCTTCCCAGAAACTTGAAATCATGTAATGAACAGGGAGCGCCTTGGAACTATGGGAATATGCGTAAAAATATTCGTAGCGCTGATTGTAAATAATTTCAAACAAAGACACCGCAATTAAGCTGGTAGCTAAGGCATGGATGTAAAAACTTACCCGACTAAATCTCCGCCAACTGTCTCGATCCAATTCATTGGCCTTGAAATAGTTGAAGTAAGCAAAAGCAGTAATCAGTGCGCTTACAAAAGACACTAGCGTGGTCAAATGACCAAAATTGCCTACAAAGGTTTGAATCATACAGATTTAATTGGAAAATATGGCTTTAAATACCGGCTGCTTGAACATCCGTTTCCTGATATTTGGATGGACATTTCATCAGGATTTTATCTGCCACAAAAATTTCTTGATTGCGGAATGAACCAATAACCACTACTTGTTCGGAACGATGAAAATCTGCTGGAACCGGCTCGTTGTAAAATACTTGCTGCTCCGTCCCCTCATTATCAACCAATAAAAAGGTAAATGAAGTTTTGTCTTCGCGCACCGCTATTCCTACTACCTGACCTTCTTCGTCCTTTTTCAATTTTCCAACCACATGGATCGCTTTGTCCTCCCCTTCTTTTTTCATTTTCAAAGCGGTAGTAAAACTCTCGTAACTACTCGCATCTCCAATCGAAGTAAGGATGATCGCTATCGCTATCGCAATAATTCCTAAACCAATCAAATGCCCTTTTTTCATTATTTCCTCCCTCTAGTTTGCTTTATTTTTTTCCAACCTCGCAAGTCGCCTATCTGTTTGAATTAAGTAGGCAAGGAGGCCAATGAAAATCAAAACGATGATTCCTACGAGCACGTAAATTTTTCCTTCACTTCGCATGACATCAGCCATTTCAACTTCGCTGTTGCTGTAATCAGCAGCGGTAACAGCGATTTTCTCTTGCGCCTGTACCGCAAAGGATAAGAATAAGAAAAAGATTAGTTTAATTTTTTTCATCAGTTAATCATTTAACGATTGTTCTTCCATTTCTCGTGCTATCCTACGTATACGAACACGAACAGTTGCTATCCAAGTTCCAAACAGTGTCCATCCTAAAATTGCAGGGTAAAATACAAGTCGCAATTTAGAGTCCAGATCATAAGCATTGAACCCAGGGTTGCCTCCATTGCCCGGATGAAGGCTATCGGTCAAGCGAGGCAACACAAAAATCAAGGGAATGAAAGCTGCAAACGCAAAAATATTGTAGACAGCAGAAATCCTACCTCGCTGCTGAGAATCTGAAAGGCTTCCTCTCAGGATTAAATAGGCAAAATACATCAGCAAGCCGATGGCCGCGGCATTCTGCTTGGGATCACCGCTCCAGTAGTCACCCCAAGTAAATTTTGCCCACAACATTCCAGTCAATATGCCCAATACACCAAATAAAATCGCTGCATTGGTAAATTCAAGGGCAATGTCGTCGTGTTTTAAATCGTTTTTTCTCAAAAACTTAATGCTGTACCAAGCAGCCACCACTAGCATTAGAATCATCCCGAACCACATCGTGACATGAAAATGAAGTGCTCGAATAGTTTCATTAAGGATTGGAAGTCGAGGTACCTCCAGCAACATTCCTCCTAGTAACGTATACAACAAAAGCCCTATCGCAAGAATTTTCCACCAAGATTGGCGCATAGCAAAACAGTCGTGTTTAGTGTGCAAAAATAAGGGATATGTTCCTTAATCCCCTTCTTTTTCTCAGAAAAGGAATGCCCAAACAAACAATTTAAACCTTAGGTTCTTTGCTTAATTTTTTGATGCTACGTATACCTTATCCGCATTCCCAATTTCAATTCCTACCTTTGTGCTGTGGAACTGAAGAAAAAAGACATCCGTAAATTGAGCTTAGCCGATCTAGAAGAATTTTTTTTAGCGAAAGGAGAAAAAAAATTCCGCGCCAAGCAAGTGTACGAATGGCTCTGGAACAAGTCCCTGAAGAATTTCGATGAGATGACTAACCTCTCTCTTTCCACGAGGGAGCTACTCAAAACGCACTTTTCCATCAACCACATTCGGGTAGACCTGATGCAGCACAGCAATGACGGCACCATCAAAAATGCGGTAAAACTCTTCGATGACAAGATCGTGGAGTCAGTGCTTATCCCAACCACCAAACGAATCACCGCCTGCATTTCTTCGCAAGTAGGATGCAGTTTGGATTGCAACTTTTGCGCAACGGCGCGATTAAAGCGGATGAGAAACCTGAATGCCGATGAAATCTATGACCAGGTAGTGGCCATCAAAGACGAGGCAGAAGCTTATTTCCAGCGACCCCTGACCAACATTGTCTTTATGGGTATGGGAGAACCCTTGCTGAACTATGCCAATGTGATTGATGCCATCGATAAAATCACAGCTCCAGAAGGCTTAGGAATGGCGCCTAAACGAATCACCCTTTCTACCGTAGGAATCCCAAAGATGATCCGGAAAATGGCCGAAGATGAGGTAAAATTCAACCTTGCCATCTCCCTCCATGCTGCAATTAACGAGACTAGAACACGACTTATGCCAATCAACGCAGTCAATCCACTGGAAGATCTTGCAGATTCCTTACGGTTTTGGTACAGCCAGACGAAGCGAAAAGTAACCTACGAATATGTTATTTGGGAAGGCATCAACGATGACGAGCGACATGCTAAAGCCCTAGCCAAATTTTGTAAAATCATTCCTTCCAAAGTCAATCTCATTCAATACAACCCCATTGACGAAGGGGAGTTCAGACAGGCTTCTCAAGAAGCTGTGGACATGTACGTTCGCGTACTGGAAGACCAAGGGATTATTGCCAAGGTGCGCAAGTCTAGAGGTCAGGATATCGATGCTGCTTGTGGACAACTGGCCAATAAAAATGAAGTAGCTCAATTACAGCCTTCAGAAAATGACACCTAACTCAATCAAAGGTGGATTGCTACGACTAGGTGGAGCTCCTTACCTTCCCTAATTGATTACTTTATCCTTTTGATTATTGGGTTTTATGCTCTTGCACAACTAGGCCTTCCATTTTGAATTCAAACCAATCTCAATCGCTACTAAATTTGGTGTACTCCTTGGATTTGGTAGTTTCACAAAAAATGATGCGATGAAAAAGATTCTTTTAATTAGCTTTCTTCTATTTGGTTCGATTAGTATCCTTCAAGCACAAGAGCAAGGAGATTCACGGGTTCATGTCTTGGGACAATATGGATTACGCCTGGAAGAACCTGGAATTGGATTGGGTTGGGAGTATTTTTTTGCTCCCCAATTTGGATTGATGCCGAGTTACACACAACTCTTTCCCGCCGTGGGTAGGTCAAGTAATTTCAGCACTGACCTACGCTACTATCTTTCCAAAGAAAAGTCACAGGTTTATGTATTGGCAGGTTACAGCTTGACTTCAGAAAATTCACAACCAGGGACAGCGGGAACCAAGCGCAACCTAAGTGGTGCAAACGTAGGGGTGGGAGCAGTAGTTCCACTGACAAATTGGGTAGGGTTGAGTTCTGAATTCAAATTTCAAAGCCAAGGATTCCAGCAAACCTATTTTCGGTTTGGCCTCGAATTTCCACTTGGAAAGTAAGGGCTATTAGCTGTCCACAATTAGCGGTCGACAGACCACAGTACAATGTACCAAATACTAGGTACGAAGTATGGATGCTAAAACCAGTCAAATAACGCCTCGGCTGTCGACAGTGGACTAATAGCAGTTGGCCAATTATTTTTTGCTGTACTCAAATAGTTTCCTTTTTTCTTCCTTAGTCAAACCTTCGTAGCCCTTTTCGGCAATTTTATCCAAAATTTTATCCACCTCTTCCTGACTTAGTGCATCCTTAGTAACAGAATGTGTTTGTTCAGTCTTTGCAGATCGAGATCCCGTAGCCGTAGTAGTAGACCTTCTGTAACTCACTTTAGGGGCACGTCTGCGAAATAGATTTTCGAAAAAAATTCCAATTTTTTGAATCGGTATGCCCAAGTCCCAGCCTTTACGCAACAAGAAAATGTATCCGAAACCAAGCATCGCCCCACCCAAATGGGCGATTTCTCCCCCTGCATTCTCCCCAATAGAGTTGGCAAAAGAAAGGAGAATGTAGAATCCAGCGATGTAAACAATTTTGACAGGCCCTAGAAGAAAAAGGAAAAAAGTCGTTTGGGGTGCAAGAGTAGCCGCCCCTACCACCACGGCAAATACCCCTGCGCTGGCTCCCAGCATGAGGGAACTAGCTACATTTTGGGAGAAGTACGGAGCAATGTTGTAAATCAAGACATAAAATCCAGCTCCAAAAAGGCCGCCCAAAAGGTATAGATTGGCCAGACGCCTACTTCCGATGTATTGATGGACAAGGAGCCCGAAATAGTACAGGAAAAGCAGGTTGAATAAAATGTGAAAAAGCCCTTCATGCAAGAACATATAGGTAAAAGGTGCCCAAGGCTGGGTAGCAAGCGTAGAAACAGAAGCAGGCATCATGATCCATTCCATTCCCTCTTTGTACACCTCACCATAACCACTGAGCGTCAAGAATACCCGTGCAATGAGTAGTACAAAAAAAGCAATCAGATTGATAGCCAACAACTTGTATAAGCTATTGTCTTGCCGGTTAAATGCGTTTTTTAAATTATCCCAAAAAGATGAATACATATCAGTAGAAACTCGTTCTATTTTTTTTCCAAACATACACTAAAATGGCCCCTATCACTAGGCCACTCAAGTGGGCAAAGTGGGCTACATTATCCGTAGGATTCATCATGAGCACGTTGTATATCGTATACAAACCATAAAATAAAACCAAGTATTTCGCTTTAATTGGCATCGGGGGAAAGAGCAAAAAAAGCTGGGTATTAGGAAATAACATACCAAAAGCAACCAAGATCCCAAAAAGTGCTCCAGATGCCCCCACCATGGGTTGATCCACTTGCATCCGCAAAATGGTAGCCAAGGTATTTCCGGCCCTTTCAATGTACATGGGATCCTCTGGGTTTCTACTGTATTGATCTACAAAATCAAATACTTCCTGAGAGAAATATCCCCTATTTTCAATAACCAAGCGATTAAAATATTCAGGGTCAGGATTAGCTTCAAAGGCCAATACCTTTTCCTCCAAGCTGCGGTATTGAAAGAGGGTATACCCCGAATAAAGGACTCCAGCTCCCATTCCACAAACCATCCAAAGCGTAAACAGTTTCTTTGGTCCTAAAAATTGTTCCAAAAGGGGACCAAAGATCAGCAATCCAAACAGATTGCTAAATAGGTGCCAAAAATCTGCGTGCATAAACATGTACGAGAGGAATTGAAAGGGCTTGAAGGCAGAACTCTGGATGTTGTAGAGTGCAAACCATTCGTTGAGTGGAGGAAAAACGAAATTGGCCATTATAAAAACTGCTACATTTATCAGCAGCAGATTTTGAACGACTGGAGTAATATTTCTAAACATATTATTTAGCGAAGAAGGCGTGTATGCTTGTTAAATCCAATTTCACAAAGGTTTTGTTCCCTGAAGGAGAATAATTTGGTGTGGAACAAGCAAATAACTGCCCAACCAAATTCTCCATTTCCTGAGCAGCTAACTTTTGTCCCTTTTTTAACGAAGCTCGTTTGGAAAGAGATCGTGCTAGATT
Organism: Algoriphagus sp.; assembly: GCA_023255285.1. Classification (GTDB taxonomy): domain Bacteria; phylum Bacteroidota; class Bacteroidia; order Cytophagales; family Cyclobacteriaceae; genus Algoriphagus. The sequence continues at coordinate 33,609 of JALRIY010000001.1, read as the reverse complement.
CTCCCTTTTCTCCAGAGATAGTTCATTTTTAAAGTTTTTGTATTGCTCCAACAAGCCTTCAAAGAGTTCTTTTTCATTTTTAACTTGGGTTTCTGCAGGTACCCCACGAATAACTAAGGTGTCTTTTCCAAATTCTTCCACCAAAAAGCCGAGACTTCCTAATTCAGGGAGCATGTCAAGCACTAGCGCAAAATCTGCTGGATTAAGGACCAGTGTCGTCGGAAATAAACAGTGTTGAGAGGCTCCATGAGTGGTTTGCAATTGCTTCATGTAGCGTTCATAAAGTATCCTTTCGTGTGCCAATTGCTGGTCAACAATAAGTAGTCCAGTAGACATTTGAGCAACGATATAGCTATTTTCTACTTGAAAGGTAGTTCCTGTACCCGCTATTCCTTGTTCCAAAGCCAAAGATACCCCAGTGGCAGTTGCTTTACTTGGAAAGGTCAGTAATTCCTGATCTTCCGTTGGAGAGGGGGTGCTAGCTTGGGATATTGATGTTGGAGTATGGCCTTCAAAAAGGCGTTCCCATCCTGAAACAGATGCGCGTTGAAATTCAGGAGTATTGTAGGTTTTGTAGCTGTACTCCCGATCTACTTCCAGGGAAGTTTGGGGATTTGCAGTCCAATTTTCTTGAAAATTCACGTCCAGACTAAAGTCCAAGGTAGGCATCACTTGATGCGCGCCCAAAGCTTGCTTTACTGCTGAGCGAATGACCGCATATACGGTACGTTCATCTTCAAATTTGATTTCAGTTTTTGTCGGGTGGACGTTGATATCTATGGTCGCTGGGTCGATGTCCAAAAATAAAACATAGAAAGGGTGCTGATCGGATTGAATTAACCCTTCGTAAGCAGTGCTTACGGCATGGTGGAGGTAGCTGCTTTTGATGTAGCGGTTGTTGACGAAGAAAAATTGTTCCCCACGTGTTTTTTTAGCGTATTCTGGTTTGCCAACATAGCCTTTAATTTGGAGATGGGGAGTTGTTTCTTCGCAAGGAACCAATTGATTTTGGATCCCTTTGCCAAATATTCCTACTATTCGCTGACTTAGTTTCCCAGGATGCAAGTTGTAAGTTTCCAAATCTTGCTGGTACAAAGAGAAGGCTAACTCTGGATATGACAAGGCTACACGCTGAAATTCATCCACGATATGCCGCATTTCCACGGGATTAGACTTTAAAAAATTTCTTCGAGCAGGCACATTGAAAAACAAGTTTTTCATGGCTACCGAGGTTCCCACTGGACTGGCTACAGGTTCTTGCCGCTTCACTTCAGAGCCTTCGATTTGAATCAACGTTCCCACCTCCGCATCCGGGGTTCGCGTTTTGAGTTCCACTTGGGCAACAGCTGCTATTGAAGCCATAGCTTCCCCTCGAAACCCAAAAGTTCGAAGGGCAAAAAGGTCCTGTGCATTTCGGATTTTGGATGTTGCATGGCGCTCAAAACTCATCCGAGCATCGGTAGGAGACATCCCTTTGCCATTATCAATGACTTGGATAAGTTGTTTTCCAGCATCTTTAACCACTACCTGAATTTGTGTAGCCCCAGCATCCACCGCATTTTCCAATAGCTCCTTCAATGCAGAGGCTGGTCGTTGAACGACCTCACCTGCTGCAATTTGGTTGGCAATTGCATCGGGTAGCAGCTGAATAAAATCAGGCATTCGTACGTTTCTTGATGATTTTGAATGAAAAATAAAGGGCAGCGGTACTCATAGCCCCATAAGCTAGGTAGGTAAGAATCTGCGGACCAACATAAATGTAGCCGAAGGCTGCAATCACCATCCCTAGAAACAGAAGGGTACGAATCATTGCCGTAGAACTAAAAACAGAAGTTTCCCTACTTTTGATTCCCCTGTAAGAAGAAAAAGAGCCCTTTATGCTTGTTTTTCTATTTGCAAAATCCACCTCACTTTCCCCTTCTAGAACACCCTCCAACTCTAATTCTCTTTTTATCCGGGCAGTTCGCTCAGCGATTTCCTCTTTGATAGGATCGTAATACCGAGGGGTGATGGAAAATCGTTGGTGCTTGGCTGTTTTAAAAATGGATGGAAACTTCATGTAACTTATGGTTTTTTAAGACAAGGAAGGTAGCGCACTCAGAAGATGAAGGAAGGTGATTTTCTAAGAAATTAAAATTGGAAAGAAACCTAAACCTGTTTGAATTTTTGTAACTTGAATTAGGTTCCTTTTTAAACTTGGGTTTAGAAGATGTTGAGTCCAAGTTAATTTTGCCCCTTCCTGAGCAAATTTAAGTAAAAATACAGAATTAAAATTAATCTATTCCATGGCCACAATCCAATGGTTTTTTCTTTCATGGATGCTTTTCGCAAACCTTTTTACCCCTGAGACCCCTGTTATAAGTCCAGAAATTGCGGATCCTTTGGAGAGTAAATCGGTAGACCTCCAACAATCCTGGGTAGACAGTGTGTTTAACTCCCTCACATTTGAGGAACGCTTGGGGCAATTGTTTATGGTGGCGGCCTATTCCAACAAGGACAAAGCACATGTAGATCAAATTAGTGCATTAATCGAAGAAGAAAATTTAGGTGGCCTTATCTTTTTTCAAGGTGGGCCAGACCGCCAAGCAAGGCTTACAAACTATTACCAAGCCAAATCCAAAACGCCCTTGTTAATTGCCATGGATGCTGAGTGGGGAATTGGAATGAGACTAGATTCAACCCTCAGCTTTCCCAAAGCCATGACTTTGGGAGCGATTCAAAATCCCAGATTAATCCAAGAAATGGGAGCAGAAATCGCACGACAGTTTCACCTTCTTGGAATGCATGTCAATTTTGCTCCTGTGGTGGACGTCAATTCCAACCCAGAAAATCCAGTTATTGGTTTTCGCGCTTTTGGAGAAGATAAAGAGCGGGTTGCCCAGCGTGCCATAGCCTACATGAAGGGCCTACAGGAAAATGGAATACTCGCCAATGCAAAACATTTTCCAGGACATGGAGATACTGAAAACGACAGCCATTATACGCTTCCAGTTATTCAACACCCAGCGAATAGAATTTGGGACATTGACCTTTACCCCTACCAACGCTTGTTCAAAGAAAATTTGATGTCTGTCATGGTGGCTCACTTGAATGTCCCCAGCCTGAGTCAGGGTACTGGTTTACCCACAAGCTTATCCAAGCCGGTCGTCACAGACCTTCTGCAAAAAAGAATGAATTTTAAGGGGTTGATTTTTACAGATGCATTAAACATGCGGGGGGTTACCATCAAAAATAAACCTGGTGAAGTAGATCTTCAAGCCGTTTTGGCCGGGAATGACGTGTTGTTATTTTCGGAGGACGTACCCAAAGCAAAGGAACTTATTTTGGAAGCTGTAGAGCAGGGTCTTCTTACAGAGGAGGAAATTGATCGGAGAGTAAAAAAAATACTCAAAGCAAAATATTGGGCAGGCCTAAATTCGTATGCCCCAATTGATACTTACCAAATTGCGGACAAACTTACCGCTACAAAAACAAAAGAAATCATTGAAAAACTCTACGGAGAAGCAATTACAGTTGCCTCAAATCGAGACGACCTACTTCCCCTCGGCCGATTGGATGTTCGAAAAATTGCTAGCCTAAGCATTGGCGATGAGGGTCAAGAATTTAGTACCTACTTAAACCAATACACCCAAGTCGATCATTTTACCATCCCCAAGGCTTTAGGTGAGTCTGCTCACTACAACCTCATGAAAAAAATAGAGGATTACGATGTTGTAGTGGTAGGATTAATGGGTGTAACCAATAGTCCTCGACGCAATTTCGGTATTGCTCCTGGTGATGTAAGTTTAATTCAATCCCTAGAGAAGCGCCAGCAAGTAGTGACCGTCTTATTTGGAAATGTATATGCTGCCAAAAATTTAGAAGGGCTTTCCCATGTGGTACTGGCGTATGAAAATTCCCCATTTACACAGAAGCTAGTCCCTCAGATCCTATTTGGCGCCAGACCTGCCAAAGGCATCCTACCCGTTTCGGTCAGCACAGAGTTTACCCAAGGAGTAGGAGGATTCCTAAATTCCCAAAATCGACTAGCTTACGGAAGTCCTGAAAGTGTAGGAATGGATGCAGGAAAATTGGATAAAATAGATGAAGTAGCGGCAACTATGATTGAAAAGAAAGCTGCTCCTGGAGCTAGAGTGCTCGTAGTCAAGGATGGAACGGTAATTTTTGACCGATCTTATGGACATCTTGACTACGAAAAAACTGCTCCAGTAACATCAGAAACAGTTTACGACTTAGCATCAGTTACCAAAGTCGCCGCTACCACATTAGCAGCCATGTTTTTGCATAGTCGTGGAGAACTTGACCTCTCCAAGTCAGTAGGTGACTATCTACCTGAATTGAAGAAAACAAACAAAGGCCCTCTCCTTCTCAAGGATGTTTTAGTACATGAAGCAGGATTGAAAGCCTTTATCCCCCATTACAACAAAACATTGGCTTCAGGAAAATGGAATCCTATCTATTACCAAGATTCTTTGAGTCCAGACTATTCCTTGCCCATATCCAATGCCATGTATGGAAGAAATAGCCTGCGTGATAGCTTATGGAAATGGACAATTGAATCGGAACTTTTGCCTAAGCCACACAACTATGTCTACTCGGACTTGACCATGTATTTCATGCAAGAAATTGTGGAAAGGATAGTCAATCAACCCTTAAATGAATTCCTAGAACAACAGTTTTACGCCCCTCTGGGCCTACAAACGCTTACATTTAAACCATTTGAAAAATTACCCATACAGCAAATCGCCCCTACAGAAAAGGATCAGACTTTTCGGAATCGACAAATTCAGGGATATGTGCACGACCCAGGTGCGGCTATGTACGGCGGTGTTGCAGGCCATGCAGGTTTATTTGGCACGGCCCAAGACCTCGCAGTAATTATGCAGCTCTTACTTAATGGAGGCAACTATGGCGATGTGGCACTACTCCAGCCCGAAACCATAGATGCTTTCACCAAGAGACAATCTACGCGAAGTCGGCGTGGGTGGGGATGGGATAAGCCCGATCCAGAAAAAGGAAAAGGAGGCTCGGCGGGAAAATTAGCCCCTAAAAGCACCTTCGGGCATACTGGCTTTACGGGTACTTGCGTATGGGCCGATCCAGAGAATAAGTTGTCCTATATCTTCCTTTCTAACCGAGTATACCCAAGTGCTACCAACACAAAGCTTCTTGACATGGGGATACGAACCCAAATCCACGACCTAATTTACGAAGCCATCAAGAACTGATTGCTCCAAAAATCATCCTGTTAATTCGGGGATCCAACTAGTTTTCTTTGATTTCAATCACCTTAAACTCGGTGCGCCTATTGGTTTGATGCTCCTCCTCAGTTTGTGCATTTGAAATCAAAAGCTGAGTTTCCCCATATCCTTTTGCAACCAAACGATCCGGAGTAATGCCTTGGCTCACCAAGTAATCTACTGCTGCCTGTGCTCGTTGCTGAGACAAAATCAAGTTGTAATCATCGCTGGATCTAGAATCCGTATGCGAACTCAATTCAATACGAATGGCAGGGTTATCCCTTAATATTTTAACCAATTTATCCAATTCAGGCAACGCATCGGCACGGATATCTGCTTTATTTAAGTCGTAATAAATATTGTCCAAGACAATGGCCTTCTCTAAAATCAATTGATCTAAAATCACTGTGGTATCCAGAACAATATTGGTCACTTCTTGAAAAAGCGTGGCCGGATCAGGAGTCTTTCCCTTGGTTGTAAAAGGAATTGATTTGGAAAAATACCCACTTCGTGAAGCAATAATACTGTAATCACTCTCTGGAGAAAGTGAGAAACGAACTCTTCCCTGAGCATTGGAAAAATCTCCACCCAGCTGCCGCTTATCTTCTCCGTACAAAGCCACACGAGTTCTAGGTAAGATTACCTCTTTGCCATCTACTTGAACCTCTTTGGTAAATACATTCAGTAGGACGTTTACTATTTTTGGTGCTGGAGTCTTGTCCTCAAAAAAGTAAATATCATCATCCCCTTTCCCTCCTGCCCGATTGGAAGAGATGAACCCAGCTTTGGGGTAGTCAGTAAAGAAAATTCCAAAATCATCGGCTTGGCTATTGAAGCTAGGACCTAAATTACTGACGACTTGGACCCCATCTTGATTTTTTTCAGCAACAAACAGGTCCAATTTTCCTAAACCAGGGTGCCCATCCGATGCAAAGAATAATTTTCCATCTTCAGTTGGACGAGGAAACAGTTCATTGCCTAAAGTATTGATGGTAGGACCAAGATTGACTGCATTGCCAAAATCTCCATTCGCCAGCTTGGTTGCCTTATACAAATCTATACCTCCGTAGCCTCCTGGCCGATTGGAAGCAAAAAATAGTTCTGTGCCATCACTAGAAAAAGCAGGAGTCGAGTTCCACCAGGTATCTTCTTCATTGACAGGCATCCAACTAGGTTGCGTAAATCCCGCTCCACGGAAGTAGGATGCAAAAAGCATGGTCTCTGGATAATCCCTAGCAGAGGTAGAATTCCCTCGTGCATAGATGAACGTATTTCCATCGGGGCTGATGGCCAAAGCAGCTTGATTGAGTCCCTCCTCATTTTCAAATTCAGGCAAACGCTCCACTCCGGCTGCATCCACTTTTAGACCTTGAGCTCGAGCTCGAAAGAGCTGATGATAGCCTGTCCCTGTAGCGGGATATAATCGAGATGAGGCCCTGCCCGAGGTAAAATAAAGGAAATCCTCGCTAATTAAAGGAGCATAGTCTGCCCCTGCACTATTCAATTCATTGTAATTGACCAACAAGTAATTGCTGAAGTAATCTTTAATCTCTGCTACCAAAGGAAGCCCGGTTAGCTCTTGCTTGATGCGGGCTTGCAAACGCTCATCGGAAGTTGATGCTGCCGCAGCTTCAAAGGCAAGTTTGGCTGCATCCCATCTTTGATTTGCTTTCAAACTTTGTCCTAAGAAAAAATGAGTTTCAAAGCTAGGATCTTCCTGAGCTAACTTTTGGTAATGAGGCAAGGAGGATTCTATGCGATTGGAAAGGCGGTAACTTTCTGCGAGTAGTCGACGGGCAGATAGGTTGCTGGAATCGGCAGCCAAGACCTGATTGAAGGTGCTGATAGCATACTGGTATTGACCAGAAAGATACTGTTCGTTTCCCCTTTCAAAAAGACTTTTACAGGCCCCTAAAAGGAGTAAAAGAAGTAGAGCTAACGTAGAAAAAATGGATTTCATTGTACAGCAAGTGAAGTCTACGAGTGAATATGGGGATTTAATTTGGAAAATATGCCCTCAGCCAACTTTTTGAAAGGGGCTGCCATAGGCCTGATAATTCTGCTTTAGTTTGGATGGTTGGGAGCATCACCTCTTGTTCAAGACCAATTTCTCCCCCTTGAATTCTAGATTTGATTCCTAGGGCTGGCAGAACCTGAACTTGTCCACTTTGGTCCCGTAAGGTGAGCTTGCCTTGATCTACTAAATTAATTTGAAACTTTCGTTCAAAATCTTTAAGGACACGTACGGAGGAATCAATAGAACAGCCTGAGGCCCCCAACTGGCTTTCATCTACGGCAAGCACTAGCAACTGCTCTTCTAAAATAGTGTATGAAGTAGGCATCCCTTTTCCATGGGTAGCCCAGTTGTCACAAAAATCTTTTAGACTTGATTGAATCCATTCCTGTTCTGAAGGAGTGAACCTGCGAGGAGAAACATACACCCAGATCCGTGAGTTGTCTGGTAGCTGGTCAAAGGGAAGATACATGGCACGGTGTTTATTCTTCAACAAAAATACTCCTTTTGCTTAACGGCAAAATGGGCCTTTTTGATTCAAATCTTATAATTAAATTCCCATATCCTTGGCAACAATTTCGGCAAGGTCATAAACTTGTACTTCCGCTTCCTTGTTTTTGTTTTTGATCCCATCTGTCATCATGGTCAAGCAAAAGGGGCAACCCACCGCGATAGCTTGTGCTCCGGTGGCCAATGCCTCCTCTGTTCGTTCAATGTTGATGTCTTTTTTACCAGGTTCTGGCTCCTTAAACATTTGTGCACCTCCTGCACCGCAGCAGAGTCCTTTCGTGCGACAGCGCTTCATTTCTACGAGTTCCACATCCAAGGCTTTGATTACCTCCCGTGGAGCTTCGTACACGCCATTAGCACGGCCTAAGTAACAGGAATCGTGAAAAGTGATTTTTTTACCTTTAAACTCTCCACCTCCTTGAAGGGTCACTTTTCCTTCGTTGATGAGCTGTTGAAGAAATTCGGAGTGGTGGATTACTTCGTAGTTGCCTCCCAAGGCAGGGTATTCGTTTTTGATGGTGTTGAAGCAATGTGGACAGGCTGTGACTACTTTTTTGACTTCATAGGCATTCATCACTTGAATATTAGCTACCGCCTGCATTTGAAAAAGAAATTCATTTCCTGCACGTCGAGCAGGATCTCCTGTACATGCTTCTTCTGGGCCCAGCACGGCAAAGCTCACCCCTACTTTATTCAATATTTTGACAAAAGCCTGAGTGACCGCTTTGTAGCGCTCGTCAAAGGAACCTGCACAGCCCACCCAAAAGAGAACCTCGGGTGTTTGGGAGTTAGCGGCCATTTCGGCCATGGTAGGAACTTGATAGGTAGACATATTTTTAGCTACTAGACATTAAATACAAGACGCAAGACCAAATCAGTTTTCTTGCATCTCTTACTTCATTTCTTCTTCTTTTAGTTTTTCAGACCAGTTGAAGCGGTCGCTTGGACTAAATTTCCAAGGTGAAAAGCTCGTTTCCATATTTTGGAACATCGCATTCCACTGTGCAGGCGTGCCCGACTCCTCCATAGCCACATAGCGACGCATCTGCAGAATAATTGAGAGAGGGTCAATATTGATAGGGCAGGCCTCTACACAGGCATTGCAGCTAGTACAGGCGTTGATCTCTTCTTTGGTGATGTAATCTCCCAAAAGCGCCTTTCCGTCGCCTAGACCTGGTCCACCCGCATCTAGGCTTTTTCCTACCTCTTCGGCTCGGTCGCGTACATCCATCATGATCTTGCGTGGGGATAGTTTTTTGCCAGTCAAATTTGCTGGACACTCGGAGCTACAGCGCCCACATTCCGTACAGGAGTAGGCATTGAGGACATTTACCCAGCTGAGGTCATTGATATCTTTGGCACCAAATCTCCCTATTTCAGCAGGAGCATCAGTTGGAGTTTCCGTAGGTATTCCCAACATCATGTTCACTTCTTGGGTCACCTCGGGCATATTTATCATTTCTCCCTTTGGTTTTAGATTCGAATACCAGGTATTCGGGAAGGCCAAGAAAATATGCAAGTGCTTGGAATAAGTCACATACACCGCAAAAGCCAAAATGCCGGCAATGTGAAACCACCAGGCGAAACGCTCTATGGCTACCAAAGCACCTGTTGAAAGGCCCTCAAAGAGTGGCTGGAGGAAGCTACTAAAGAATAGAGGACCCAAAACTAGGTAATGCGCATCTCCTCGGCTAGCCAAAATCTGATCCGTAGCATTCATGGTCAGAATGGCAAACATCAGGATGATTTCGATGACTAAAATTAAATTGGCATCCAATGCTGCCCATCCCTTCAGTTCAGGCTTGGTAAAACGCTCCACTTTCATCACGTTTCTTCGTATTAAAAAAGCAACACAGGAGACCAATACCGCAACGGCAAGAAATTCAAATACATTGATCGCTACGGTATATAGACCTCCTAAGATGGGAGCAAAGAGGCGGTGGGTTCCCAATAATCCGTCGAGCACAAACTCCAGCACTTCCAAATTGATCACCAAAAATCCCACATAAATCAAAAGATGTAAAAATGCGGGGACCAGTCGTATGAACATTTTCTGCTGTCCCAAAGCCACAAGAAACATGGCTTTCCACCGATTTTCAGGTTGGTCATTTCGTGTTTCTGCCTTACCAAGTAGAATGTTTCGTCGAAGAAATTGGATCCTTTTACTCAAAAAAAAGCCTGCAATCCCTAGAATTAGGATAAATGCGACTTGTGGTAAAATGCTCATATTGATCGGATTAACTAGTTTTTATAAATTTTGGGTCTATTTTTTCTGAAAAGGATTTGTAGAGAATCCTCATTTTTCTACATTTGCAACACTTAAAGGGATGGTGGATTAGCTCAGTTGGTAGAGCATCGGACTGAAAATCCGTGAGTCGGTGGTTCGAGTCCACTTATCACCACCAACCCGATCTTTGCAGATCGGGTTTTTTTATGCCCTGTTTTTTGTTCCTGCTTCAACTATCTTCTTTCTATTTTATTGCCAAAATATAAAATAGTCTGCATGCATACTATTTTTCATGTATTTAAAATTCGATTATAGGGCACTCCAACAGGAATACAAGGATAACCTGGGCAGTATAAAATGGTTTTTATAAATAATATTGAAAAAAATTTTGCTCAATTGTAACTTTTTCTTGTTTGGAACATCATCTTCCTAAATGAAGTCATTTTTTGAAGCACATATCTGGCCACTGCGAGATAGGTTATATCGGATGGTCTACTTATGGACCAAAGACCGCGACCTATCCGAAGACCTTCTTCAAAATGTTTTCTTCAAATCAGTGGAACGTCAAGTGGATTTAGAAAACCATCCCAATATAGGTGGCTGGTTAGTTAAATCCCTAAAAAACGAAACCTTGATGCACTATCGAAAAACAAATAGATTGACTGGGTTGGAGGGGACTGAAGAACTTCCCCAACCTGAAATCTATAGCTATGAAAATAACGATCAGCTCTTGCACATTTTCACCTTGGTAGATCACCTACCACAGAAGCAAAAGGATGTTTTCCTCCTTAGAGAAGTGGAAGAAATGAGCTATGAGGAGATTGCAAAGCTCTTGGAAATGACCTTGGAACAAGTAAAAATAAACCTCCACAGAGCAAGAAAAAATGTCCGGGAAAAATTAATCAGCCAAGGAATCCATCGATGAAAACAAGATTAGAAACCCTTTTAGAAAAATACTGGGAGACAGAGACCAGTCTCGACGAAGAACTAGAGCTCAAAACCTTGCTTCGGGCTACCGACGGATACCTAGAAGAAAAGACACTTTTTGGTCTATTGGATGACTTCAAATTGGAAATCCCAAAAAAAATAGTCCATCCAATGGAGAAGCAACGTCCAACTTTCCATATAGCTCGGTTGGGATGGGCAGCGTCGATAGCATTATTGGCCTGCTTCTTCTGGGTTTGGCAGTCATACGAGCAAAAAAAACAAGAACAACTTGCTTACCAACAGGTCATGGAAGCCCTTGCACAAATTCAAACCAACCTCTCCAAAGGCCAGCAACAATTACTGCTACCCTTAAATGACTTAAAATACCTCAATACAACAAATCAGCTATTCAAACCCACATCAAAAAAATGAAGAAGATCTTACTACTGACTTTTTTCGCCTTAAGCACAGGTATTCAGGCTTTCGCACAAGAAGATGCCATCCAGCGCTTTTTTTCCAAATACATGGAAGACGAACGCTTCTCTCGGGTATATATCTCTCCAAAAATGATGCAGATGGCAGGAGGTTTTTTGAAAAACAATGGTGAAGGGGATAAGGATGCAGAACAGCTAGGAACTTTAATTGGAAAAATTAAAGGAATCAGAATCCTTTCAACTGAAGTAATTAATGGGAAAGCCTTGTATTCCGAAGCCATGGGCACACTGAGCCGAAATAAATACGAAGAACTCATGGATATCCAAGATAAGGGGGGAAGCCTAAAGTTTATGATCCGTGAAGAAGCTGGGCTTATCCGTGAACTAACGATGATTTCTGGTAATTCAACTAGTTTTTCGCTGATTTCCATGCTAGGAAGTTTCACCTACGAAGACCTAAATATGCTAGCAGATAAAACTAACATTCCAGGTATGGAGCAATACAGCAAGGGATCAAAAGGCACTAATAAATAAACTAAACCAATCAAAAAATGAAAAAACTAATCTTAACTCTCTCCCTATTTGGTAGCGTATTGGGAGTGCAGGCGCAAAGCAAAAGTATTGCTAAACTGAAAGAAAAATACAAAACCCACAATGAATCCTTCCAAATGGAGCTGGGCGGTAACTTTATGAATTTTGCTGACGGTTTTAAAATCAATATGGATAAAAACGATATGGCCACAGTAGCTAAGTCCATCGAAAAGCTCATTTTTTTCACCCTCCCAGAAGGTACTCAAGCATTGGACGAGTACAAAGCTCTCCAAAAAGATCTCAATAGAGAGAACTATGATTTGATCCTGGAAGCAGCGGAAGGAAAAGGAGGAGTTAGGATCTACAGTAAGGGAACAACCACACTCTCCGATTTAGTTATTCTGGTAGGAGAGGAAAAAAATGGGGGGCTAATAGTCGTTGAACTCAAAGGTAATTTTACTCAGGAAATGTTGGAAAAAGCCAAATCCCAAATCAATTAGGCTTCAAATTTCCCATTTTTTGATTGAGGGGTTAGTTAGTAAGTAGGACACCTGGTACTTTACCATCCCTTCCTTAAAGGAAAAAATCCCCATTTCTTTACAGAAATGGGGATTTCATTCAAAAAACTTGCGATCTATTTTTTCCAACTTGCTTTTCCACCTTTGGCAGAATCCACTGTAATCCTCATATTTTGCGTAGAGGACACAATCCAACGAACCTTTACCGCACCCATCCCTGGAATATTGGCTACTGCAATCTTTTCAGGTGAAGCGATTTGTTCGGTGTACTTTTTCATGTCTTCATCTGTCACCACAAACCCAGCAACAACCTTCGCTCCTGAAATGGTCACGTAATCAGGCCGCTCTATCTGATATTTCAAATCCTGACTAGCGTGGGTAGGTACCATCCGCTCATTGAAAATGGTAGCAGTCACTTCTTTCAATCCCCCACCCAAATCAACCTCATTTACTTCAGTAATTGAAAGCTTAGGGGTATGGTAGGCGTGATAGAGGGTAAATGCCACATTACGATGCGCATCCTGCTCCAACAAGAATCCTGGATGTGCGCGACCGAAGGTTTTTTTGAAACCTCCAATCTCTACCATTCCAAATTGCGGATGTTTAAATTCTTTGTAGTTCACAAAAGCGTCTCCAAAAGTGAGCAACTCATCTACTTTCAATTGCTCTTCTTGATTGCCACGTCCTGCTTGCTTGTTGAAATACAAATAAGATACCATCAGTTCGTTCGAATAGGTAAAAATTCCTCGATTGCCATAAAACCAATCCAGCTCACCTCCAAAAACAGAATACAAATCTTTGTAAACGGTCAAGTATCGGTAGCCTGGAATCATCTCCTCTCCAATTTTTCCTATGGCATCGTAGATTCGAATATCCTCTCGGTTGTAGGTATTCACATCTTCCTCAGCCCCAGGGCCACGTAGGATCATCCCCCCCGAATTGTGGAAACTCTGGGCGCCTGCAATGTTGGGATGCTTCATTACAAATTCCATTACCGCTCGGTTCTCTGGCAAGGTAAATGGATATTTTAATGCTCCTCTTTGAATGTAATCGGGCTGCCAATTCCATCCCCAATCTCTGTTTGGGTCGTAATAGCCAATCCCATCCTCATTTACTTGCCCATCCCCGTCATTATCTATACCTTCTTGACCAAGCATTTCGTATTCTCCCACTTGATCGGGGCCCACTTGCATCAGTCTTCGTGGATCCAAAGGATCTTTGATAAATCTACCTGTTGAAGACTTTCGGATCATCATGGTGATGTGTCCATCTCCATCCAAGTCATCCATTCTGTCCTCACCATTTTCGCCATCGCCATCATTGTCCAGTACAAGCATTCCAGATCGCGGTGAACTTGCCGTATTGGGTTCCTTGAAGAAGTTGTTGCGCGCATCCGGATTGATGGTTGGTGTGATATAAAAAGTCTTATCCTTTAATAGCTGCTTGATAAATTGGTTATCCGCATGCATTTCGGTTAGGTACCAAGCTGCATACAAAGAAAATTCTCCACCTTGAATTTCATTGGAGTGGATATTTCCATCAATCCACATGGCAGGTTTATCGGTATCCTTCCCAGTGGAAAAATCGGTAATCGTGATGGTAAGGATATCCCTACCCTCCACCGACTTTCCAATGGATTCTATTTTGGCCAAGTTGGGATGGGCTTGTGCGATCTTCTTCATCCAATCCCACAATCCTTCTGAGCTGTAGTAGCGATTCCAGGCAATCTCCACTTTAGGTTTATGGGGAGTCCCTATTGCTCGAAAATAATTTTCTTGTTGTGCACTCAAGTCAAAGGAGCTAAAAGCTAGTGCTCCTAAAGCCAATGCAGTGAGGGTCTGTTTTATATTCATGATCTTCATACCTTAGAATGTTACAGTTTGGGAAACAAAACCAGCATGGGGCGCCCCCGCTTTTATCGTAATATTACCTTTGCCTTTTACCAACCAACTCATCTTTGTTTTTTCAAAGGCACCTAAAGAGGTAATCAAGTTGATTTTTTCACCTGAAATCAAGGACTCACTTGGTACTGCAACATCCACGCGTAACTTCCGTAACCAGCGGGACCTAGCTCCCATTTCGGAATGAGTAGGTAACGGAGAATTATTAAATAGATCCACTGAGATACGTGTCAGGCCATTTCCTAAGGCCTCAGTTTTGAGGTTATGAAATTCTAACTTGGGCTGCATGCCAGCCAACTTTAAAATAAAATCGGTGTGTTGCTTCGCAATTTCATCAACTTTTTCAAAAGGAGGATTGGTACTTACAAAGGGCTTGATACCACCAACCTCAACTTGTTGATTGGGAAAATCTGGATGGTTCACTAGGGTCCAAGGAACAAAGCTATCCTGCTTCAACGAATCCGACCAAGCTAAAAAATTAGCCTCTGCATTGGTTTTCCCTTTAAATTCTGGAGTCCAATACCCTGGGGTAGAAAAACTAAATCGAGCAAAATGAAAATAAGCCCATTGAAAAAAGTCTCCATTAGTTCCTTGATTCGTTTGTTGAAAGGCCTTGGCTGAAATAGTTTTCGTGTACATATCTGAAACCATGGCCTGTGAGACCTGATCTTTTTCTAGAATGGAAGTAACCACTCGCTTCCGAGCATCTCCTGCCGAATACTTGAGAGGAGTACTCAAGTTATTTGCAGGTGAGAAAGTTACAAAAGCAAAAATATTCCATTGCTCAAAAAGGTAATCTAGCAGTGCTCTACTTTCAAGTTGAGAAACTGCTATATCCCCTGCAAGAGGCTCAAATACCGGGAATTTATAAGTCAATGATTTGTTAAAAGCAATGCCTTCGTTGAGGTCTTCGGCAAACTTGCCATCCTTGTCGTTATCCACACTTTCTTTGTACACCTGGTATTTTCCAGCCTCTCCCTTGGATCGATCTGCTTTCACCAACACGCGAGGATCCTCTTTGGAGGTAGTCCAATCCCCCATAGGATCGGTGACACGCATCCAGGTAATCAGTCCATCCCCATTCAAATCACTGTAACCATTGTCTCCTGGCGCTCCATCTCTGTCATGATCTACCGCTACAGCATTGCCTCTACGCTCGTATTTCAATGCCGCATGGTATTGGGCATAAGCATCTGGTGAAAGGTTAGGAAATACATAAAAGGTGGTGGATGTGAGTGCCTCGGAATGTTCCCCCACAAGCTTTTCGGCAAACTGCAAAGCCAATTCCACACTTAGCACATGAAAACCTTCTACGCCGCCCACCACAGCGATAGCAGGCTTTTGGTCTTTGTCTCCTGTGCCGATCTTTAGGGCGTAAATCTCCTTGCCCCCGGCAGTCTTGGTTAGTGTCTTTAGCTCTACCGCGGGATCTGTGCTAAGTTTTTGAATACGCTGGGCTACTTGACTGAGGGTGGGGTAGTCGTTTTGGGCAAATGTTTTGCCACAAATCGTCGTTGCCAGCAACAGTCCAAAAAAGAGATATTTTCTCATAGGAGTATTTATTTTCTAGTAAAATCAATTGGAACTCAGGCAGAAAGTTTAGAAAAAAAATGGGATTTCCTTTCGAGAGTACTTAGAAAATACAAAAAATAAAGTTGGGCGGAAGTCCCCTAGGATAAATGGGAAAGGCGTACGCCCTAAAAATTGTTCCTTTCCTAAAAAATGACGTATTTCAAGAATTATTGCCTTTGCCATGTATCAGAAAGTCGCCCTTGCTATTGCCTTTTCTCCACGAATGGAAGCCCTTATTGCCGAAGCCAGAAAATTAATTGGATGGTTTGAGGGAGAACTTATTTTGATTCATATAGGCAGTCAAACTCCGGAATTAGAAAATCAGCTTGGAGAGATTCTTTCGCGTCATTGCAAGGATCTGAAACGAATCAAAACCATTTGGAAGGAGGGTAAACCTGCCAAGACTATCTTAAAAGTTTGTGAAGAGGAAGAGGTGGATTTATTGGTACTTGGGGCCCTCAAAAAAGAGGGATTACTGACCTACTACTTAGGATCTGTAGCACGGAAAATCATTCGGAAATCTACTTGTGATGTCCTTACCTTGATTGATCCAAAAGTTCAAACTACT
Source organism: Algoriphagus sp. (assembly GCA_023255285.1). Lineage (GTDB taxonomy): Bacteria > Bacteroidota > Bacteroidia > Cytophagales > Cyclobacteriaceae > Algoriphagus. The sequence continues at coordinate 17,167 of JALRIY010000001.1, read as the reverse complement.
GATTTTGAAAAGGTGGTGATCAATGGTACTCAATTGGACTTTACACCAGAAGTGATTCGAAGGAGCCTTTTATTTTGTCAAGCAGTACACACACAGCAAGTGAGCATCCTAAATGAAATCAAGATGTATGGCCTTCTGATGGGGAATGCAAGTGAGGGCACAGAAGACGAAGCTTCCTTTACCCGAAGAAGATTGGTTCAAGAAGAAATAACCTATGTTGAAGAAATTTTAAGTGAGTTAGATCCAGGAGATCTAAAAATAAATATCAAAGTAACGGGTGGGAAATGGGCAGCAGAGCTTGCCAAATACTGTGAAAAAATATCAGCAGATCTCTTGATTGTTGGCGATGACTTAAACCTAACTTTTTTTGACCGCCTATTTCCTCATGATTTGGAGGAGCTGCTGAGTAGCATTCCATGTAACCTTCTCTTATTTAAAAAATAAGCTGAAATGGAAACCCTATCCCATCATGAGGTAATTAACCTGCTCCTTCAACTAGCCTTGATGTTGATTATGGCGCGTCTTTTTGCGGAATTGGCGCGCAAACTGAAGCAACCTGCTGTCGTAGGAGAAATCATTGCAGGAATTATCATGGGACCAACCATCTTTGGATTGGTGTTTCCCGAGCTTTTTGAAGGCTTATTTGTTGCCAATATCCAAACTAATATTGCCTTAGATGGGTTTGTGCAGATTTCAGTGGTACTCTTACTCTTCATTGCTGGAATTGAGGTAGACCTTCAGGTGGTTTGGGGCCAGGGAAAAAATGCCTTGAAAATTGGATTAACTTCCATGATTATTCCAATTCTAGGTGGTTTTGTACTTGCTTATGCTTTCCCTGAGTTTCTGGGAGTGAATATCAACGACCGAATTATTGCTTCCACTTTTTTTGGACTTTCTATTTCCATCACCGCTTTGGCAGTAATCGCACGAATACTGATGGACTTAGACTTATTTAAAACCAAAACAGGCTTATTGATAATTGCTGGAGCCATTGTGGTGGATGTAGTGGGTTGGATTATTTTTTCTGTGATACTTTCCTTAGCTGATTCAGGCAAAGCAGGTTTGGGAGTTTGGCCAACAATCGGACTCACCCTCTTTTTTACTGTATTTATGCTTACTGTAGGAAAAGGATTGATCAACAAGGTACTCCCTTGGACCAATAAAAATCTAGCTTGGCCCGGAGGCCTTATTTCCTTGTCCTTGGCGATTTGCTTTATTGCTGCCTCTTTTACTGAATACATTGGTATTCATGCCATTTTTGGGGCATTTATTATTGGGGTAGCTTTGGGTGATTCAGAACACTTAACTGAAAAAGCCAAGGAAATTTTACACCATTTTATCAACAATATTTTTGCACCTATATTTTTTGTGTCCATTGGATTGAAGGTCAACTTTATTGAAGGTTTTGATCCTATGGTAGTAGGAATAGTGGTCATTGTTGGGTTTTTCACCAAATACTTTGGGGCCTACTTGGGCAGTCGATTTGCTGGTTTTAAGAGGAATACAGCAATGGTCATCGGCTTTGGATTGAGTGCTAGGGGAAGTATGGACATCATCCTTGCCCTAATCGCGTTGGAATATGGATTGGTATCAGAATCCTTGTTTATTGGCTTGGTGATACTCGCCCTACTCTCTAGCATAGTTTCTGGACCGTTGATGAGCTGGTCCGAAAAACTAAAGCTTTCAAACAAATTGGGATAAAAGGAGTACTACTTCTATCGAAAAAGATTAAAAGGGAATAATTTTGAGCCCTTCTGAAGAAAGCACACGCATCATGTCCACGAGTCACGCAAAAATAGGGGTCTTACTAGTTAATTTAGGTACCCCAGATAGTACCAAAACAGGAGATGTCCGAAAATACCTACGAGAATTCTTGATGGATGGAAGGGTAATCGACTTCCCATTTATTCCACGGTGGATGCTGGTTAATCTAATCATCGCCCCTTTTCGCGCTCCCAAATCAGCAGGTGAATACCGAAAACTTTGGACCGACCGTGGCTCCCCCCTATTGTTTCATACCCAAGACTTAAAGGACAAGCTTGTTCAAAAGCTCGATCCCCAGAAATACTTGGTAGCCATGGCCATGCGCTACCAAAATCCAAGTATCAAAAAAGGATTGCAAGAACTACAGAAGGCCAATGTAAAAAAGATAATTGTTCTTCCCTTATTTCCACAATATGCCTCTGCTACCAATGGTTCTGTGATTGATCGGGTCATGGAAATCACGCGTGGCTGGCAGATTATCCCTGAGATGACCTTTATCAGCAACTACGTCGACCATCCCCTCTTTTTAGAGGCGTGGACTGAATTGGGACGTGAGGCAATGCAAAAGCACGAATACGAGCGATTTGTGTTTTCCTACCACGGTCTTCCTGAAAGACAAATTCGAAAGGGAAGCGTGGAAGGACACTGCAAGCTCGGTACCTGCTGTGCAGCTTATGGGCTAAAAAATCAATTTTGCTACCGGGCGCAATGCTTCCAGACCACTCGACTGGTGGCGGAGAAACTAGGGCTTCCTGAAGACAAAGTAATGACTTGCTTCCAGTCTAGACTTGGAAAAGATCCCTGGATCAAACCGTACACAGAAGACCTGATCAAGGACCTAGCCAAAGAAGGAATAAAAAAAGTACTCGTATTTTCCCCTGCATTTGTCGCAGACTGCCTAGAAACTACCGTGGAGGTGGGCGAAGAATACAAAGAGCAGTTTGAGGAGCTTGGAGGCGAGCATTGGGACTTGGTGCCTAGCCTCAACTCCAGTGATACTTGGGTAAGGTGTGTGGAGGATCTTATTGTGTCGAGATCGTAGGGAAAAGTAGCAGGTAGCTTGTAGCAAGATTGTACAAAGTACATGCAGCAGGCAGGCGAGACTAAATGCTGCTGGGCTAAAGAGCATACTTTTGACCTAAAGCTAGTTTTCCCCACTTCAACATTCAGAATTGGGCGTTCAGTATTCGACATTTGCTTTAAATTCCGTACTTCGTATTCCGTACTTCGTATTTCCAGAGACCCTCTTACCTCGCATTTAGACCTTCCTTGCTCAAATCCTCTTCCAAAGCCGTACTTATCCTAGGGGTGATCTTAATCTCGATCAACCTCCGCACCTCCATTGCGTCGGTAGGACCATTGATTCCTTTTATTCGGGAGGACCTGGGGATATCCAATGGAGAAGCTGGATTTTTGACCACGCTCAGCCTAATTACCTTTGCCATTTTTTCCTTATTTGCCCCATTTTTGGGTAAAAAATTGGGACATAGTAAAGCTATCTTTTTAGGGATACTACTACTCGCCATGGG
>JALRIY010000001.1:0-13774 GCA_023255285.1 Algoriphagus sp. | reverse complement strand
GTAGTTCTTCGCGTCCAAGGAGGGATTGCTGTCCTGTACCTAGGTACCGCCTTGACGGGAATAGGGATTGTAACTGCCAACGTGCTGATGATTCCCTTCTTCAAAGCGAGGATTCCAGAAAAAATCGGGCTGATGACCGCCCTACTTTCTACAGGCATGTCCTTATTTGCTGCCATCGCTTCAGGAATCAGTGTGCCCTTGGCAGAGGGGCTGGGCTGGGGATGGAGAGGAGCCTTACTTTCTTGGGTGGGATTGATGGTCCTCGCCTTACTTGCCTGGACCCCTCAGCTAGGTACTCCCCCAACCCAAAACTCTGTCGCACCCGCTCAGGGAAAAAATGTATGGAAATCCACCCTAGCATGGCAAGTCACAGGATTTATGGGTGCTCAATCGGTCATGTACTTCACGATGATTACCTGGCTTCCCGATCTATTAATTGCCCGTGGAATGACTCCCGTAGATGCTGGAATAGCCCTTTTCTACATGCAATTGATCTCTTTGATTGGGACCTTCTTTGCCCCTAATCTCCTATTGCGACTGAAACAACAGTCAGGAGTAATTGCCACGGTAGGTGTAGGCTACCTGGTAGGCTTCAGCGCACTAATTATCCACCAGGAATGGATCACCTTTACTGCGCTCACATTGATTGGGATCGGAAGTGGAGCGAGTTTGAGTATAGCCTATACCCTTATTTCTATGCGTAGTGCAGAAGAACGCACTACTGCAAAGCTATCTGGAATGGTTCAGTCTGCCGGCTATGTATTGGCCGCCTTGGGGCCTTTTGTGTTTGGGGTTTTTCTAGATCTTTTTAACAATTGGAACCTGCTGATTTGGTTTCTTCTACTCATGACCTTACAATTTATGGCCCTGGGAATACCTGCTGGAAAAGATCAAAAAATCTAAATTCTTGATTTATTTTTTAGCAGGCTCCGCCAATAAAGCGGTATTTTTGCAAAAGCATTTCATTCTGCCATGCAAGACTTCCTACAAAATTTAGGTATTTCCAACGAGCTACTCAACTACCTGCTGATGCCACTATTGATTTTTGTGGCTCGAGTAGCAGATGTTTCCATCAATACGCTTCGCATCATGTTTATGATGAATGGTAAGAAAAATATCGTTCCTATATTAGGATTTTTTGAAGCTTTGATTTGGCTTCTTGCCATCGGACAAATCTTTCAAAATGTTAATAATCCACTATCCTACTTAGCTTATGCTGGCGGATTTGCTACCGGAACATATGTCGGCATGACCTTGGATGAAAAATTGGCCTTAGGCCGGGTTTTGGTTCGGGTCATTACCCCAAAGCCACTCCCTTCCCTGCTGGAATTTATGAAGGAAAAAGACTTTCGGTTCACCAACGTAGGTGCAGAGGGACGGTATGGCAAGGTCAATTTATTGTTTACAGTACTCAAACGAGACCAACTCCAAGAATTTATAGCTAGGGTAAAGCAAAGCGATGCAAAAGCATTTTATACCATAGAAAGTGTAAAACGGGTCTCCGAAGAGGACTTGAATATCATGGAAGACAAACCACGTTTTCGTTCCAGACTACTGAGTAGGGCACGTACCTAATGGCAAATAGTTGGTTTCAGTTTCAACAATTTCGTGTGCAGCAAGATCGCTGTGCTATGAAAATTACGACCGATGCGGTTCTTCTTGGAGCACTAGCTGATTTCAAATCCCCAACGGAGATCTTGGACATTGGTACAGGAACCGGAGTGATTGCCTTGATGCTGGCCCAACGCTTCCCTGAAAGCAAAGTTACCGCACTAGAGATTGATTCGGAAGCAGCAGTACAGGCAGCAGAAAATTTCAAGAAAAGCCCTTTTAGTACGAGACTGATGCTCCAGCCCATAGCCCTGCAAGATTTTTCGGCAGGAGCCTTATTTGACTTAATTGTTAGCAATCCCCCCTATTTCCCAAATCACCTCCAGTCCAGTGATGCCAAACGAAATCTTGCTCTACACACAGATAGCTTATGTTTTGAAGACTTACTCATCCATGCTAGCCAGCTACTTACCAGTTCTGGAGAATTTTGGGTAATTTTACCCCCTCGACAAATGAGAGATTTTTGTATGCTGGCTGAAGAAGTCAACCTCTTCCCCAAACTAAAAATTCAAATTCGACATTCGGAAACTAAGCCCATTCATAGAGAGATTGTCGCTTTTTCAAAAACTGAAAAAGAACCTTCCTCTCCTAATCAAATTTATTACCTAAAATCTCCATCTGGAGATTATTCTGAAGCTTATCGGCGTATCCTAGCAGGGTTTCTTCTGGGGTACTAACAAATTGAAATTAAATATTTTTTTAATGGTTAAATACCTGATTAAAATCGATTGTAATGTTTCGTACTTCCTGTATTTTTGCGACTTGACTAGACCAACTTTCCATGCAACAGCTTAGGACAACATTTCTAATCCTACTATTCCTTTCGCTACTGGCCTGTAACCAAGAAGATGAAACTCCAATCCTCGTAGCGACTGAAGATGTATTGTTTGTAGGAAGTGATAAAATCAGGATTTCGGGACGATTACTAGCCAATAGAGAAGTGCTTGCTGAAGATCATGGCTTTATTTTTTCGACAACAACCTCGTTCACAAATGCCATCACCTTATCCTTGGGGGAAAAAGTTCAACCCGGTAGGTTTATTGGAGAAAAAAATGAATTTGATCTAGGTCAAACTTATTTTGTAAAAGCCTATGCAGATGTAGAAGGGCAACGTATCGAAGGAGAAGTGATTGAATTAAGCACACTCAATCCATCGGTAACTGGCTTTTCCCCGAGCTATGGGATTGCGGGGCAGGAACTTATCATAGAAGGGAAAAATTTTCCCGAGGGAACAAAAGTATTTTTTGGAAATCAGGAAGCACAAGTTCTTCAAAACCTGTTTGAATCCAAGTTGATTGTCAAAATCCCAGCTGCTACAGGTCAAGTGCTTGCAATACTCAAAATCAAAGCTCAAGACACTGAAATCACCCTTCCAAACCCTTTTGAATACCAAGCGGGTAAATACACGAAGGTCTCTGACTTTCCGGGAGATACGCGAATTTACGACAACATCTTTTTTTCAAATTCAGCCGGTTTTCATGTTGGGCTAGGGAAAATCAAACTTGGAGATAGCTATCCGGGATTTCAGCGTTTCAATCCTTCTACAGGTACCTGGTCCGAAGTGAGTTTTCCAGGAAATCTACGTCAATATGCTTTTGCCACCCCTAGTTATTTGGGAGGTGGAGCCCTCGAAATTACCCGAGATGTTTTTCAATTTGACCGAAGCTTTTGGAAAATAACTGGAAGTGAATTTGAACGCTTGGAAGACCTTCCATTTACTACTCGTGATGCTTTGGCATTGGATTGGAATTCAAAATTACTTGTATTTGGAGGCTTAGATGCCGCTTCTTTCCTTGTACGTATGTATGACCCTCAAGAAGCCAAATGGGTCAACAAAAAAAATGCTCCGTTTTTACTGGGCCGCACAGGAGCAGCATTTATCTGGGAAAATAGAATTTTTGTTTTGTCTACTAGCGGGCAAGTATGGGAGTACAATCCCAATCAAGATAGTTGGCAACAACGTACTACCTATCCAGGGCGACTAGGCCAAGGGTATCCTACAGCTGAAGTAATTGGCAAAAAAGCGTATCTCGGATTATTTAGAGCTACGCAGGAGCTTTGGGAACTTGACTTAGAAACCTTCAAATGGAAATCAAAAAATCAAATGGTAGGACTACCACAAAGTATTACTAGCGGTCATTTTCAATACGATGGTTCGATATATTTCCTCCGTACGCCAGAATCAACTGTACCTGGTACGTTGACCATGGAACTATACAAATTTGATCCCGACGCGATTTAAGCTCCCCAACATGAAAAAAAATTTTCTAATTGTCTTTTTATTTCTTGGCCTCTCTGCTGCCTGGGCACAAACCCCCACTGTAAAACGGGAAGTTATTGGTCGAGATATTGGTCAGCTCAAAGGGATCAAACTTTCGGGAAGAATCACCGATGAAATCACCGGAGAAGCACTTGTAGGTGCTACTATCCGAATTCCTGAATTAGATATCACCCGGATTACGGATGCCAACGGTAGTTTTGAGTTTGAAGTATCCCGAGCAGAATACACACTAGAGTTTCGCTATGTGGGATATGAAACAGTTGTCTACCCAATCACTGCAGTAGGAGATGGGAGAATCACCATCAAGATGCTTCAAGAAGATTTTACGCTAGACGATGTAGTGATCTATGGCAGTGATCCGGAGAAAAATATCCGATCCACCAACATGGGAGCAGTCACCTTGAGTGTCAATACACTACGTGAGCTCCCTCCATTTATGGGAGAAATTGACATTGTACGTTCCTTAGCTACCTTGCCTGGTGTGAGTCAGGTGGGAGAAGCTTCCTCAGGACTTAACGTTCGTGGAGGAGGTGTAGATCAAAACCTCATCCAATTTGCAGGAGCTCCCATCTACAATCCTTCGCACATGTTTGGCTTATTCACTGCCTTCAACCCAGACATGGTCAATGATGTGACCTTGTACAAGGCGGTAGTTCCTGCTCGATTTGGAGGTAGAAGCTCCGCCATTCTTGACATCCTTCCCAAGGCAGGGAGTATCACCGATTTTGGAGGAGAGGCAATGGTCAGTAACTTCTCAGGCAAGCTATCACTAAACGGACCCCTGATTAAAGATAAGGTCTCAATTTTGGGGGGATTTCGAATCTCCTACATCAACTGGCTCCTTCAATCGCTGAGCAATACCACGCTCAATAGTTCCAATGCTGATTTTTACGATGGAAATGTGGTGATTAGCGCTCCATTGTCCGAAAACAATGAATTTACGTACAGTTACTACACCAGCTACGATGACTTTGCCTTTGCCTCCGATACCACAATCTCTTGGCAAAACAATGCACATTCTTTACAGTGGAAAAGTAAGCTAAGTGAGAAATTAAAATTGGAAGCAGTTGGCTTTTATTCACTTTATGAATACCGAATATTCAACCAATCTGGCCTAAATGACTTTGAAATCAATTCGGGCATCAAGGATATGGGAGGAAGAACCTTTCTCAACTATACCCTAAGTCCTACTCAGTCATTCACACTTGGAGCAGAATACAAGCAGGTAGCTATCCAGCCTGGCGAGTTAGTGCCTACTGGAGCTACAGAAGATTTGCTGCCTAAAAAAGTACAAAATGAAGCAGGCCAAGAAATGGCTGCCCACTTCCAGCACGAACTAGAAATTGGGGAAAAGATCGGCTTATCCTATGGCCTTCGGTACGACAAGTACAACTACCTGGGCGCCCGTACCGTTCGGAGGTACCGTGAAGGAACTCCTGTTTCGGATGGTTCCGCCATTGGGGAAACCAATTATGCAGAAAACGAACTAATTCAAACGTACGATGGGCTAGCACCACGAGCTTCTTTCCGCTATTCTTTCAGCAAAGCCAGCTCAGTCAAATTGGGTTACAACAAAATGTATCAGTTTATCCACCTGATTTCTAATACGGCAACGATTGCTCCTTCAGATGTATGGAAATTGAGTGATGGGTTTTTAAAGCCCCAGATTGCAGATCAATTCTCGCTAGGTTACTACAATAATTTCAAAGGAAACATCTTTGAAACCTCTGTGGAGGTCTACTACAAAGACCTTCAAAACGTGGTAGAATACAAGGATGGGGCAAATTTGATTTTGCAAAATCACCTCGAAACCGAACTCATCCCTGCGCAAGGACAATCCTATGGAATGGAGCTCTATGTAAAGAAAAACCTAGGAACACTAACAGGATGGATATCTTACACCTATTCTCGCTCCTTGAGGCAAGTAATCACTCCATTTGAAGAGGAAAACATCAACAACGGGGCTTGGTATGCCTCCAACTTTGACAAGCCACATGACTTGACTTTGATTGGAAATTACAAGGTGAGTACCAATACTTCCATTTCGGCTACTTTTGCTTATAGTACAGGAAGGCCCATTACCTTTCCTGATGCCAAGTTTGACTACTCAGGAAATAACCTCGCCTATTTCAAAGACAGAAATCAACAACGACTTCCAGACTTTCATCGACTAGACTTTTCTGTCAATTTCAAGTTAAAAGGAGAAGGAAAGTTTTTTGATGGGGATTGGACCTTCTCCGTACTCAACGTGTATGGCCGAAAAAATCCATTCTCTATCTTCTTTGACGATGCACCACAGCAACCTCCTCAAGCCTTCCGTTTGGCCTTGTTGGGTATTCCCCTTCCTAGTTTGAGTTATGCCATTAGTTTCTAAGCCATGTTGAAAAGACTTATATACCTACTCCTAATTCTTCCAATAGCCTGCGTTGACCCCTATGAGGTTACCGTACCTGAAGGAGAGCAACTTTTGACTGTGGAAGGAATTATTTCCACGGGTCCAGGTCCCCATTCCATCACACTCACTCGAAGTGCTACTTATGGAAGTATTTTTGAAGGACTCATTCGTCCTGTGTCCTTGGCTACAGTGGTAGTTCGGGACAATGAGGGCAATGTTACTTTCCTTACTGAAGGAAAAGATGGATTTAAAGGGACCTATTTCACCCCAGCAAATTTTCGTGCACAGGTAGGTAAATCCTATACCCTGCAAATACAAACTACTGAAGGAAAAGTATATACATCTACTCCAGAGCGAGTAGCAGCTGTCCCCGCTATACAAACTCTAGAAATTAGAACAGTTACCATTCCTACCGAAGAAAGCAGTTTTCCTAAATCGGGTATCCAACTGATTGCTGGATTAAAGGATCCTGCAGACGAAAACAATTTTTATTATTGGAGAAATGGACCTGCAGTCTACATGTTGGAAACTCGTCCGGATTTATTTACCCCAAGGCCTTCACCTCAAAATCCCGATCGCACTCCCCAACCAAAGGATTGCTGCGCTTTCTGTTACAAATATGAGATTAGTAACAATCAAAGTTTATTTGTAGTCAATGATGATTCATTCAATGGCCTAAACACAAAGATTCCTGTCTCATTTATTGCGGATGACGGATTCCGTTTTGTGAATAAATATAGAGTAGATTTGAAGCAATACAGCATTTCGCAAAATGCTTATCGATTCCTTCGTCTAGTCAAACAGCAAGCAGAAATAAGTGGGTCTATTTTTGACCCACCACCTGCAACCCTACGAGGAAATATGCTCAGCTTGGATAATCCAGATGAAGTGGTTTTGGGCTATTTTATAGCTGCAGGAGAAACCTCCAAAAGAATCTATGTAGATAGAAATGACCTAACTTTCAAACAAAACCCAGCAATCATTCAAGACGATTGCCGAGTAATTCCCGGCTCATTCGTTGATCCTCCAGCAGATTGGAGACCCTAAAAACAAAAAGAGACCAATTGCTTATTGGTCTCTTTTTGTTTTATAATTATGATTATCCGCATGCCAGTAGGGAAAGATTTGTTTGAATTACTGCGGATAATGTTGACAGTCCACAGTCCACAGCTCATCTAAATGAACTTCAAACCTTATTTTTTTTCGTTACTGGTAACAAAGCGGATAATTAGATTAAAAATTCACCGTAGGGAAATAAGGTTTGAAGTTCCATAAAATGGGCTGTGGACCGTGGATTATTGACGATTACTTTTACTTAATCAATCCACCAACCGCTCCTCAAATCGAATCCCTTCTTTTCCTAAGGCTTCCAAAATTGGGAGATACAATTCAGGAACTACAGGAAGCCGCAAGCCACGCAAGGAAATCTTCCCTTTCAAAAAGAGATCTACGGCAATGGCCAGCGGTAGGCCCACCGTCTTGGCCATGGCAGTATACACCCCATCTAGCCCCTCTTGAACCAAGCTTGAAGTGAGCTTTTTGATCCCCGATTGGGTTTGAATCTCAAACTGATGTTGCATCACAATCAAATCCCGATCTGTCGGCTGAAGTGCCCACTGCTCCTCAAGAATTTTCTGAAGGAGCTGCGCAGGACTACCTTTTGTTTTTGGAAGGGGTTTTGATTCAAAAAAACCAAGCCACTGCAATTTTTCAAAAGTGGGAAAATCTAAGTCTGGAATAAGTTCTGTTAATTTTTCCTCCACACTTAGTTGCTCTGACCAAGGTAGAAAGGCATTAAAAAACTGGCGATAGGTGCCGTTTTCAGGCAGCTCTAACCACGAAATATCGTCAGTCATACCTAATTGAACAAGTACATTCCAAGCCTTACAGAACCCTTCTCGACGAAGTGTCCCACGTAGTAAAGTATCTACCTCCTCTAATCCGTAAATGGTTTGGTAGTGCAGGGAATCCCGATTGGGATAGCCATCAAAATCACCTAACCCTGGAAAATATATCTTTTCTACACGTTTAAACAATTGCTGGTAAGGCACCAACTTCAGTTCTCCATGGTCCAGAAACTTAGAGGTACCTTGGCCTGCCAACACCACATTCCTAGGATTCCAGGTAAACTTATATTTCCATGGATTGCTGGCCTCACTATCGGGAGTGATGAGCCCCCCACAATAGGAGGTAAAGGACCGAATTTTTTCTCCCTTTGCCCTCGCCTCATGGATGATTTTTAACGCAGATAGGTGATCAAGACCTGGGTCTAGTCCACATTCATTAAGAAAAAGGAGACCCTTGGCCTCAATCTCCTGCTTCATCGCCCTCAAGGCCTCACTCTCGTAAGAGGCTGTAAAAAAATGAACCCCCAACTTTAAACAATCGGCAGCTAAAATAGCATGCAATCCTGCTGGGAGCATGGAAATCACTACATCGGCCTGGCGGATTAATTGGTGTCTAGAATCTTCTTGATCCAAATCTACAGACACAGCCTCCGTATGGACACGCCCCTTGAGTTTGGCCGCTGCCAAAACGGGGTCTAGGTCTGCTACAAAAAACTTTCGTGACCCATCCCTACAAGAATCAGCCAGGAAATCAATGAGGAATGTTGCAGATTTTCCTGCTCCAAATAGCAAAATGGTCGACATTGGATGGGCTTTGTTGCCTTAAAAATGTACCTTTTTTTTGATGCGAAAAAGAGAAAATTCAAGAATCAGGGAACATTTACGTACCTTAATAGTTAGTCCATCTCCAAACCACTACCGCTTGTGAAGAAAATTACCGATACGATTGAGCTAGAAGAACTTGCCTTTTCAGAATTAAATCCTCTGGAAGTCACCTTGATTCAGCGAGCCCAACAAATTTCCAAAAATGCCTACGCCCCCTATTCCGATTTCAGAGTAGGGGCAGCAGTAGTACTCTCCAATGGAGAGATCTACCAATCTTCGAATCAAGAGAATGTAAGTTTCCCTGTAGGCACCTGTGCCGAACGCCTACTTCTCGGCTTTGTGGGGGCCAATTTTCCTGAGCACCCCCCCCAAATCCTCGCTATAGTAGCACAGCGGGCTGGAGACGATAGTTGGGCAAGAGTATCTCCTTGCGGGATGTGCAGACAGGCCATCAATGAGGTTGAAAACCGGTACCAAAGCCCCATCAGTATTTTACTTTTGCAAGCCGATGGCACCGTCCTTCGCTTTCAAGGTATTAAACAGTTACTTCCTCTCAAATTTGATGATCTCCACAGCTGAGCGTGAAAAAATCCATACAATTTCCTTACGAAGCCCCCTATTTTCTGTCCCATGAACCAACAGGAAAGGAACAAGAAGTCTGGATTGTCCTACATGGCTACGGGCAACTAGCCGAGTTTTTTATACGAAAATTTTTTCCTTTCTCCTCTCCAAATCGACTCTTTATAGCTCCAGAAGGCACCAATCACTCCTATTTACAGGAATTTCAGGGACGAGTTGGCGCCAATTGGATGACCAGTTACAATCGGGAAACTGCCATAGCAAATAACCACCGCTTCCTGAATCAACTCATGGAAGAATTGCTTTCTGAATTTCGCAATCTACCGCGCATCCACCTCTTGGGCTTTTCCCAAGGCGCTGCTACCGCTACACGTTGGGCTAGCCAATGGAGCGACACAGTCGATTCCTTGGTCCTATGGGGAGGAGGCTTTGCGCATGATTTAAAGCTAAATTTGGCCAAGCAAAAATTTGTTCACACAGCAGTGTTCCTAGTCTACGGAACAGAAGATAAACTGATTACAGAAGAGAGTAAAAAAAGACAGGACGAGCTCCTACTTAGCCTGGAAAAGCCGTTAACTGTATTGACTTTTGATGGCGGGCATGAAATAAACCCCTCCTTGCTGGAAAAAATTATAAATCAGGGAGTTTAAGTTTATTTTTTTGATTAGAACTTGCACAATTTGAAACAATTTGTTGAACTTTCGACTACTAAAATTTTTAAAACATCTTGAACGCCATTCATGCTTTCGCTTACTGAAAAAGAGGTAGATTTAATTGCTACCCAATTGCTTAAAGGCAATGTGTGTTTTTATCAACTTGATAAAAAGAAAATTCACCACATGCCAGACGATGAAGATTATTTCAACTACGACCTAACCCCAGAGGAAGAAGATATTCTCGACGAAATTGAAGACCAACCTGAAAATTTTGCAGAGTTTACTAGGCTAGAGCCGGTGCAGGAACATCAACTCATGCAAGATTTTGTAGACCGTCGTGTAAAGGAAAAAACTTTGGCCGAAGACTTAGTTAGTGCCTTGAGTAAACCAAAAGCGACTACCGCTTTCCGTTTCCTACTCGATGGGTCCAAATACAAGAATGATTGGGCTGAATTTCTTCGAGGAAAATACCAGGACTGGATCAAAGAACAGGTAGATTCCTTCAACTACGCAGAAGACTAGCATCTCAACCGCTTCAAGATTCACTATCAGGAGCGGTTTTTTTAGGTGCTGTTGCCTATATTCAAGGCCTACTTCTTTTTTACTCTTTCTATGAAAAAATTACTCTTTTTTGGCCCCCTACTTTTTGTTGTTCAGCTGATACATGCCCAATCTTGGGATTGGGGTGGACCAATAGATCCCCTTCAAGCGAAGTTTCAAATCCAACAGTACCGATTGGAGTTAGAAATTTTCCCAGAAACCCAATCCATTTCTGGTCGATCAACCATCAATTTTACCTCCCAAGAAAAACTCGATACACTTCGGTTTCAATTGATCGACCAGTATCAAGTAAGCAAAGTGCTCATGGATGGAAAAGCCCTTGCATTTTCCCATCAAAACGACCTTTTAGATATCCTTCCCATAGACTGCACCTGCAACCAGGTTCAGATCTTCTACGAGGGTCCGACACCTATTGCCCAGAATCCTCCATGGACTGGGGGATTTACTTGGGAAAAAGATGCTATGGGTAGGCATTGGATGGGACTATCCTGCCAGGGCGAAGGAGCCAAACTATTTATGCCTGCATTTGATCACCCCTCAAGCGAACCTCAGCAAGGGGTAGAGCTATCCTTTACAGTTCCCAAACCTTACTTTGTAGCCTCCAATGGACGCCTGATTCAAACCCAAGATCAGGGTCAAAAAGTACAGTACACTTGGAAAACTGACTATCCCATCAACAATTACAACATCAATTTTACCGTTGGGGTATTTGAAAAAGCGGAAATAGAGTTTCGCTCCAGCTCGGGAGGAGTAACTCCAATGGCAGTTTGGGTACTCCAAGAGAACAAACATAGAGCCCAAGAACTGCTAGAGGTCCTTCGAATAAGTACTCAAACGCATGAAAAATACTTTGGTACTTTTCCATTTCCGGAGGACAAAATCGCGGTAGTTGAAACTCCCTATCTAGGAATGGAACACCAAACCATCAATGCCTATGGAAATAACTTCCAATTTATACCCATGGGTAAAGTAAAGTATGACTGGCTCCTCCACCACGAACTGGGCCACGAATGGTTTGGCAACAAGGTTTCGGTAGGAGACTGGGCAGATATGTGGATTCACGAAGGGCTTACTGCCTATGGGGACTGGTTGTTTTATTGGGAACATGGAGGACCGGAGGCCTACTTCAAAAAAGCCAGAGCCGAAGCCAGAGGCATTCCGCATGCTAGACCAATAGTCAGTCCTCCCAACTCGACAGAAAAAACAGCCTACCATCCTGAAATCTATACCAAGGGGGCGATGGTCATCCACTCCCTTCGAGGGGTCTTGGGTGACGAACTCTTTTTCCCCGCCCTGAAAGCCTTTGCGAGTGAAGAGCAGTTTACCTACTTAAATCTGGTGACTACCAAAGACTTCACCGATTTTATCCAGCGCTACACGGGTCAAAATTTGGAAGGGTTTTTTAAGCTTTACCTGGAGACTACCAACCTGCCCGAATTGAAGGTACGCAAACAAGGAAAGTCGAGTTATTTAATTGCTTTGGAAGGCATTGATTTTGAGATGCCCGTTGAAATAAAGACCTCGGAGGGTAGTCAAAAACTCTCGATTGGAAAAAAAGGAGTTTTAGTCACTAGCAGCAGCTTACCTGAAGTAGACCCGAGGGGTTGGCTGATGCTACAACGGTAATGAGTTATTACCAGGGCAGAAAGAAGGTCATTATTCACGCGAAGAAGCATAAGCCGCAAAGGGATTGGTTTTAAATAACCTATCTACAAAAAAATCAGCGGGTCTTTTCCGTGGTCCGCCGTGGTGGAACCCGAAAAAAAGAATTAGTCCATAAAGTAAGTCATCTATTTTTTCAAAAATCAAACATCACTCGGGAATTTTGATTTTATTACTTTTTGACGCAAAAAGTAATCAAAAAACAAGGGCCCCGTTCTTTTCTTCCATTCCTAGGAAGATGGTAGCAATCTAAAAATTGTAAACGGAATGGATTTTTTCAATCGGGCATACGCCTAAAAAGGAGGGGATCTCTTTCGTCCCTCAAGAGCTACCTCCTTTTCTTTACGGCTCCAACCCGATCGAAAAAACCGTAAATCCCGAAGGGCCCCGGCCTCCAAGAGGAAAATAGTGATTCAGACAAGAAGCCTATCAGCGGAAAAAAAATATGCGTACCGAAGGTTGGAGAATAACCTGCCAAGGTAGGTCGACCCGCCGTGGCGGGTCCAGCCTTGAATAGCCCTAAGTGAAATCTGCTGAAGGTAAGTAAACCTGGGGAATACAAAACGCACGTATGTTTACACAACCCGCCATGGCGGGTTGAACAAGTTTAGCTAGCAAAAAAAAAGTCGCACAAAGAAGCATATGCCACAAAGGGATTGGATATGGTAGTACAAACCTTGCAATAGGATAAAACATCTTAATCTACTAGCATAATTTCCTAGCTCTGAAAGAGCGTAACAATTATAACCCCGGGTAAAGCCCGGGGATTCAAGGATAAATGCTCGCGATTGCAAATCACAAGCAACCCCCTAAACCAAAAAAACGGTGCAAGCATTCGCTTACACCGTTTCTTTTTAGGAGTTGATCTAGGTCTTAGAGTCCGAACTCTTTCTTTACCGTGTCCACGTAATCCAACTTCTCCCAAGTAAATAACTCTACCTTCTGGGTGATCGCTGGACGATACGGGGAAGTGAAGGTTTTCTCTACCACCACACTCTCTCGACCCATGTGGCCATATGCGGCTGTTTCTAGGTAGATTGGCGTACGCAACTTCAAACGCTGCTCGATGGCATAGGGACGCATGTCAAAGATACCTTCCACCTTCTTGGCAATCTCTCCATCACTCATGTTCACCTTGGCTGTGCCGTAGGTGTTGATGTAGATACCCATCGGCTTGGCTACACCAATGGCATAGGAAACTTGTACCAAGATCTCATCCGCAACTCCAGCTGCCACCAAGTTCTTTGCAATGTGGCGTGTCGCATAAGCTGCAGAGCGGTCTACTTTTGATGGATCTTTCCCAGAGAAGGCTCCTCCTCCGTGAGCTCCCTTGCCTCCGTAGGTATCTACGATGATT
>JALRIY010000019.1 GCA_023255285.1 Algoriphagus sp. | reverse complement strand
CTTAAAGTCAGGTCCAAATAAGCTAGATATATAGCTGTAAACAGGTATTCCAAATACAGATCCAGATCCTAATAGCTCACGGAAGAATGCAACAGTAAGAATGATCCAGGAATAGCCCAATGCAGATCCCAAACCATCTAAAATGGAGTCATAGGGCTTGTTACCCATGGCAAAGGCTTCCAATCTACCCATTACAATACAGTTGGTAATAATCAGTCCGATAAAAACTGACAATTCTTTGTACATGTCGTAAGCAAAGGCCTTCAAAATTTCACTCACCAAGGTAACCAAGGTTGCTACCACTGCCAATTGAACAATAATTCGCACTCGGGCAGGAATGGTGTTTCGCATAATCGAAATCACAAAATTCGCTAGGGCAATTACAAAAATAACTGAGATTGCCATCACCAATGTGGGCTTCAACTGGGTAGTTACAGCCAAAGCAGAACAGATGCCCAATACTTGTATAGTAATGGGGTTGTCATCAATCAAAGGATCTGTTACCAGCTTCTTTCTGCGTTTGGAGAACAATGGCTCAGCCGGCTTTTTCTCAATAACTTTCTCTAGTGTTTCAGTACTCATAATTAGATTAGTCTGATACGTTAACTTATAGTGCCGCTACTGCCTGAGGGGCAGCAGTAGATTTTGATTTGATGTAGGCTTCGTAGTGACTCAAGTAGGACTTCAACATGGCATTCACCCCATTTGCAGTGATGGTTGCTCCAGACATCCCATCTACCTTGTGCAACTCATTGTCATAGTCTTTCCCCTCCCCTTTCTGCATAATCACGGTAACCAAAGAGCCAGATTCGTCAAATATCTTTTTCCCTACATAACGAGCTTGTACTCCTGATTCTGTAATTCTAGCGCCAAGACCTGGTGTTTCTCCTGCGTGTGCCAAGGTAATTCCTCCAATGGTATTCATGTCAGTTTCTAAGGCAACATATCCCCAAATTGCATCCCACAACCCAGCACCATACAAAGGAAATACATAAGAATCCACTGCCTCTGGATTACCTGCTGCATGAAAAATATATACTGGATAAGCTCTCTCTTCAGCTGCTTTTTTATAATCTTTAGCAACTTCAACTTTTTCTGCAGTAAGCCCTTCTTCACTTATTTCCTCTCCAGAAATATTGACCACTGTAGATGAAATTCGAGAAGCATAAAGTTCGTTTACCTCCTCGGGAGTCATTGCCGCCAATTCCTCACCGCTAATTACTGCACCTAGAATTTGCTTTTTCTTATCCAAAGCAATTGCCTCTTGCTGCATAGGTCCTAGTAATTGGGATGACCCTGAGAGCAATAATCCCAAAACTATGGTCAATACTGCCGAGTAAACAATGATGTATGTATTAGACTGTTGCACGTTGTAACCTCCTTGTTTTATTTGCTTTAACTACATAATGATCAATCAATGGGGCGACGACATTCATGAATAGCACTGCAAGCATAATCCCTTCAGGATAAGCCGGATTCGTCACACGAATGATCACAGTCAACACCCCAATCAAAATTCCATAAATCCATTTCCCTAGTTCGGTCTGCGCCGCAGATACTGGATCAGTAGCCATAAAAATCACACCAAATGCCAAACCTCCCATCACCAAGTGATACTGAGCTGGCATGGCCATGTATTCGTTCACTGCAAACGCATTCATTACAAGTCCCATGGCATAAGCTCCTCCAAATCCACCTACTATGATCTTCCAGCTAGCAACGCCTGTAGCCACTAAGATTACAGCTCCAATTAATGCCATCAAGGTGGATGTCTCTCCAATAGAACCTGGAATCCATCCCATAAACATACTCATGAAACTGAAATCTGCTCCAAGAGCTGCATTGTGAGTGGACAAAGCCTCCACCACTGGAGTTCCCTCCACACTAGAATTATAGGCTACACCAAGTGCGGTAGCTCCAGAAAATCCATCAACTGCCGTCTTTTCCCCTAAGTAAGTCCATACTTGATCTCCAGAGATTTGAGCAGGATAAGCAAAGTAGAGGAAAGCTCTTGCAGTCATGGCAACATTGAGAATGTTCATCCCCGTACCACCAAATACTTCTTTTCCTATCACCACCGCAAAAATGGTGGCTAGAGCTACTTGCCAAAGCGGGATAAATGGAGGCATTACCAAAGCAATCAACATTCCAGTTACCAAATACCCTTCAGAAATTGGGTGATTTCGGATCACACAAAAAGTAAATTCGGTAGCTAAGCCAACCGCATAAGAAACAATTAGAATTGGAAGCACAGAAAGCGCACCAAAGATGGCCTTATCCAAAAATGTTCCTTCCGCGCCTGTTGCAAGGAAATGCTGGTGTCCAATGTTCAAAATGCCAAAAAGTAAAGCTGGAATCATCGCAATCACTACCGTGATCATCACACGCTTTAAATCCGTAGCATCTTTGATTTGTGCACCTTTGGACTTGGTAATCAAGTCAGGGGCAAACGCAATAGTTCGATGCCCCTCGTACAGGGTGTGGAATTTTTCCCATTTGCCACCCTTTTCAAAGTTTGGCTTTATTCCATCGAAGAGATTTTGTAATAACTTCATAGCTTAATTATACATTAACAATTCAATCCCATGGCGGACTAATTCTTGTAGTTCATTCTTGGATGGATCTACAAATTCGCAAAGCGCCACATCTTCCTCTATCACTTCATACAAACCGAGCTCTTCCATCTCATCAAAGTCCTCGGTCACAATGGCTTTGAATAAGTAAGTAGGTAAAATGTCCATTGGCATTACCTTTTCAAAAACCCCAGAAACTACGAAAGGGCGCTCTTCCCCGTGTGTATTGGTATCAACCTTGAATTCTCCAGTTTTAAGAAATGAGAACATACCAATCGCCTTGTGGAAACTGAGTTTGGATGCACTTGGCTTTAGCCAACCCAAGAACTCTTCGTATTTCCCTTCCGGAATTACCGTGACTTGGTTGTGGTAAAAACCTAAATACCCATCTTTTTCAATTTTTTCCCCCGTCAACACATTGCCTGAAATTATTCGTAGTGTTTCGGGCTGAGCTACTCCAGCTAGGAAAGTAGCCACATTCGCTCCGGTGTACGTCTTTACATAGCCTTTCTGATTCATCTCAGAACCCGTCAAAGCAATTATTTTGGAAGCATCATAAATACCTTCCAAAACAAATTTTCCGATTTGAACTACTCCCTGGGGAGATACAGTCCAAACAATATCCCCTTTGTTGATTGGATCTAGGTGATGGATTTGAGTTCCCACATTTCCAGCAGGGTGTGGCCCAGAAAACTGGTTAACTTGTGCATTTTTAATGCCTGAGAAAATTGAAGGCACCTGCTTCCCACCATCTACATTTACATGAACCTTTCCAGGGGTAAGCTTGGCTAGTGCATCAATCCCAGCCTGAAAATAGCGCTCCTCGCCTTGAAGCAAAAAGGATACCTCTGGAGCAAGAGGATGTGTATCAAATCCAGATACAAAAATAGACTTTGGAGAGTCGGCAGGATTGGCAACAATCCCAAAAGGACGTTGAATGATAGTTGGCCAAACACCTGAAGCGGCAAGTTTTCCAGCCAAAGAGGCTCGATCCTGACCTAAATCCAATGCCCCTGCATTTTCATACGTCATCGAACTATCGGCAAGAATTTTTATTTCCAAAAGTTTTCGCTTTTCTCCTCTTTTGATTTCCACTACTTCACCAGAAACTGGAGCCGCATAAATCACTTGATCCATTGCCTTGTCCAAAAGGATTGGAGTACCTGCTTTCACAGTGTCCCCCTCATTGACAAGTACCTTTGGGCGCTGAATGCCGGGAAAATCGGTGGGTTTGATGGCAAAGGTGCTGGCTGCCGTTACTTGAATCAACTCCATTGGAGCTTTTCCTACTAACTTCAGGTCAAACCCTTTTTTTAGCTTCACTATTTTTGACATATGTTTGGGACTATGAGCCTTGAAAAACGCCACAAATCTAAGAAAAAACCTTTTGATATGGAGCCTAAGTCACATTAATTGTTGGAACTTTTACTATTAGAAAATTTAGGGAATGCATTTCGATTTATCCATGAAGGATTTCTTGAGAAACCCCATTTACGTAGGTTTTTACCTGTTCCATCAACCACATTGGTGTGGAAGTCGCACCACAGATCCCTACCCGCTCCACTTGTTGAAACCATTCCTCTTCAATTTCTTCCTCATTTTCAATGAAATAGCTTCTCGGATTTTCGGAAAGGCAAACTTGGTACAAAGCTTTTCCATTGGAACTTTTTTTCCCTGATACAAACAAAATCACATCATTCTCTTGAGCAAAACGCTGCAACTGAGGTTCTCTATTGGATACTTGCCTGCAGATGGAGTCGTTAGAGTTGAAATCAACTTCCGTCAATTCTTCTTTTGTTGCTTTAATACGATTTTCTATTTTTTCTGATAGCGCATAAAAGCCCTTTGTACTCTTGGTAGTTTGACTGAATAAGGTAATAGGGCGCGTGAAATCAAGTTGATCCAAATCTGAATCCTGAGTAACTACAATCGCTTTTTCCAAAGTCTGTCCAGTCAAGCCAATTACTTCCGCATGTCCTTTTTTACCGTAGATGACAATCTGCCCATTTTCACGCTCCATCTTATCAAAAGCATTTTTCACTCGATGCTGAAGTTTGAGTACCACAGGACAAGAGGCATCGATCAATTCAATATTGTTTTCAATAGCTAATTTATACGTTTCGGGAGGCTCGCCATGTGCACGAATAAGCACTTTACAATTGCTCAAGTCATGAAGTTGCGCTCGGTCGATGACCACTAAGCCCTTTTCACTCAATCGCTTGACTTCCATGTCATTGTGAACAATATCCCCCAGACAATACAAGGTCTCCTCATTCTCCATTTCATCCTCTGCCATTTTGATGGCAAATTCCACTCCAAAACAATACCCTGAATTCTTATCTATTGTAACTTGCATACGCCAATTAGTTTAACGTTACTTTATGGACTAAGTCAATAATTTGGTCTACCTGCTGAGAAAATGTCAAGTTGCTCGTGTCCATCTCAATCGCATCAGACACCTTAATCAAGGGGCTTTCTGATCTAGTTGAATCTACTTGATCCCTAGTCTCTAAATTTAATTTAATTTCTTCAAGAGAAGCCGTTTCCCCCTTTTCAAGCAATTCAAGCTGCCGTCGCCGCGCTCGAGTCTCTACGTCTGCAGTCATAAATAGTTTCAACTCAGCCTCTGGAAAAACTACCGAACTAATATCCCTTCCATCCATCACTACTCCTTTTTTTCGTCCAAGCTCCTGCTGTTGTGCCACAAGTGCAGCACGAACTTCTTTCACAGTAGCTACCTCACTAACCCGCTCAGCCACCCGCATGGAACGGATTTCCTTTTCTACATTCACTCCATTTAAGTAGGTTTCTTGTAACTGGCTTACAGGATTGAACTGAAATGAAATATGAAGGCTTTTTAACCCTTCAATAACATCCTCAGAATTTAATGGAGATAAATTTTCATTCAAAAAATGGAGTGCTGCAGCACGATACATTGCTCCAGAATCAATATAGGTGAAGCCTAACCTTTTTGCGACCTCCTTGGCAGTCGAACTTTTCCCACAACCGGAATACCCATCTATGGCGATGACAATCTTGTTCATCAAAAAACCTATCTTATTTTACTGCCTAAAATTTGTGCAAATATAGTAGTTTTAACGGTACCTACTTTTAAAAGTAAAGATCCTTATTGCTTGAAAAGCAAAAATTTCCCCTTGAATTACCCCCTATGATCCTAAAAGGCCAACTGATTGATCTCCATCTCCGCAAAATATACCCTATAGCATTAGAAATTAGAGACAAAAAAATTCATTCTATTGTCCAAATTCCACCCAGCCCTACCCTACCTTACCTACTGCCTGGATTTATTGATGCCCATGTCCATATCGAATCCTCCATGTTGGTTCCATCCGAATTTGCTCGACTAGCAGTGGTTCATGGTACAGTCGCTACCCTCTCTGATCCACACGAAATCGCCAATGTCTGTGGTATGCAAGGGGTAGAATACATGATCGACAATGGCAAACAAGTACCCTTTCATTTTTTCTTTGGAGCTCCCTCCTGCGTACCTGCCACCCCTTTTGAAACCGCAGGTGGAGAAATATCTGCTGCAGACATAGCACAACTGATGGTTCGTCCAGAGATTCTATACCTCGCCGAAATGATGAACTGGCCTGGCACAGTAAATAGAGATCCGCTAGTCATGGAAAAAATTCATCTTGCTCAGAAGCAAGGAAAACCCATTGATGGTCATGCACCAGGGCTACGAGGCAAACTCGCGCAAAAGTATGTGTCCGCAGGCCCAAGCACAGACCACGAATGCTTTACCTACGAGGAAGCTTTGGAAAAAATTAAACTTGGGATGAAAATCTCCATTCGTGAAGGTTCAGCTGCCAAAAACTTTGACGCACTAATTGATCTTATCGATGATTATCCAGAAATGCTTCTGTTTTGCTCGGATGACAAACACCCAGACAATCTGGCCTTGGGACACATCAACGAACTCGTCTGCCGAGCCATTGCTAAAGGCAAAGACACCTTCAATGTTCTTAGAGCGGCCTGTATCAATCCCATTACCCACTATTCACTACCAGTCGGACAACTTCGAGTAGGAGATGGAGCTGATTTTATTCTTGTTGAAGATCTTGAGAAATTTAAAGTTCTAGCTACCTACATCCAAGGACAAAAGGTGGCAGAATATGGGCAATCCCTTATCCCTCGAATAAAAAATGAGATAATCAACCATTTTGAAACTTCTTTTAAATCTCCTACAGACTTTCAAATTTCGGCTTTGAAAAAAAAGGTTCGAGTAATTCAAGCACAAGATGGGCAACTGATTACCCCTGAAATAGAAGGTGAAATCAATGTAAATAATGGGCTTGCTGAATCCAATCCTGACCAGGACATTCTTAAAATCACGGTGGTCAACCGCTACCAAAATGCCTCTCCATCCCTCGCTTTTATAAAAAATTTTGGATTAAAAGCAGGAGCTATTGCATCCTCAGTAGGGCATGATTCGCACAACATTATTGGGGTCGGAGTGGATGATGCATCCATTTGCAGGGCTGTAAATTTGTTGATTGAGTCTAAGGGAGGTATATCCGCAGTTTGGGGAGATCAAGAAGAGGTACTTCCGCTTCCGGTAGGAGGCATCATGTCACCAGAGGATGGGTACACGGTTGCGGCGGCCTACACTCGGATTGATCGCTTAGCAAAGGAAATGGGATCGACGCTCAACTCCCCTTTCATGACCCTGAGTTTTATGGCCTTACTTGTAATTCCAGATCTAAAGCTGAGCGACAAAGGACTTTTTGATGGAAAAAAATTTGAATTTACTTCGGTTTTTAGACCATGATGGTCTAAAGATGAAATGAACTCTATTTTAAAACTCCGAGGTAAAGTGGAATTCGATTTCTGGATAATTGTCTTGCACCATCTGTAGCCAGGATTTGGACTCAGCCATAAAGACCAACTTGTCATCCTTGTCTCGCGCAATATAACGATTCTTGGAACGCACAAACTCGTCCAATTGCTTCTTGTCTGAACAGCTAATCCAGCAGGCCTTGTACAAGTTCATCGGATGAAACTCCACTGTCGCGTTGTATTCGTTTTTTAAACGAAACTGAATTACTTCAAACTGGAGTTGCCCCACCGTGCCAACTACTTTTCTAGCCCCCATTTCGAAAGTAAAAAGTTGAGCTACTCCTTCCTCCATTAATTGCTTCAGCCCTTTCTCCAATTGCTTGGTCTTCATTGCATCCTTGTTCACCACCTCTCTGAAAATCTCTGGCGAGAAACTAGGGATTCCCGTAAATACTAGGTTTTCTCCCTCCGTAAGTGAATCCCCAATTTTGAGATTACCTGTGTCGTATAATCCTACAATATCTCCAGGGAATGCCTCGTCAATGATTTCTTTTTCCTGTGCCATAAACTGGGTCACATTGGAAAAACGAAGTGGTTTTGGGCCACGAACGTGATTGTACGGCTTATTCCGTTCAAACTTTCCGGAACAAATTCGCAAAAAAGCAATTCGGTTACGGTGGTTAGGATCCATATTGGCATGGATCTTAAATACAAAGCCGGAAAATTTAGATTCCTCTGGAGCAACCTTTCTCAGATCTGTATCCCGAGTTTGTGGAATCGGAGCAATCTGAATAAAAGTGTCCAACATTTCATTGACCCCAAAATTATTCACGGCTGAACCAAAAAATACGGGGGCAATTTTTGCATCCAAGTAATCCTGAATTACAAAATCAGGGTATACCCCTTCAATCAAGTCCACATCCTCTCGCAATTGAATTGCATTCGCAGGGCCAATCAAGGAGTCTAGCTGTGGATCATCCAAATTTTCGAATACCTGCCGGTCATCACTCAACTTCCGCTGGGAAGGGGTAAATAAATTGAGCTTTTTCTCGTAGAGATTATAAACCCCTTTAAATCCCTTTCCCATGCCAATAGGCCAGGAAAGTGGCCTTACTTTTATCCCTAGCTTGGATTCTACTTCATCCAAAAGATCGTAAGGATCTCTACCCTCCCGATCCAATTTATTGATAAAGCATATCACAGGAGTATTGCGCATTCGGCAAACCTCCATCAACTTTTCAGTTTGAATTTCCACCCCCTTCACGCAGTCAATGACCATGATAACCGAATCAACAGCAGTTAAAGTCCGGTACGTATCTTCTGCAAAATCCTGGTGTCCTGGGGTGTCGAGTAGGTTAATTTTGATTCCCTTGTATTCAAATCCCATCACAGAGGTAGCCACAGAAATCCCACGCTGCTTCTCAATTTCCATCCAGTCAGACTTGGTCGCGGTATCAATCTTATTCGATTTAACTGCACCAGCCGTTTGAATGGCTCCCCCAAAAAGTAATAATTTTTCAGTTAGGGTGGTTTTTCCCGCATCTGGGTGGGCAATAATCGCGAAGGTTCTTCGCTTGTTGATTTCGGCTGTTAAACTCATGAGTGATGAAATTCAGGCAGCAAAGGTAGGTAAAATTGACTGAACCCCATTTTTATTGTTGCTAGCCTTGCGCACTAATCACTAGTAAATTTTTTAGGACATCCCCATGATCCCCTTACTTACAAATGGAGTTGCTTCCTCCTTCGGTCCTAAAAGTAAAATCCGGAACGTGGTACCTTTTCCCAACTCGGATTGCTTCACGAATATTTTCCCTCCATGGTACCCTTCCACAATTCGCTTAGCCAAAGTCAAGCCCAAGCCCCAACCCCGCTTCCGGGAAGAAAATCCAGGGGTAAATACCTTTTTATACTTCATTTTCTCAATCCCTATACCCGTATCACTAATGTCTATCCCTACAAATTTATCACTCTCTTGAAACAAGGAAATCCGAAGAATCCCCTTCCCTTTCATCGCATCTACTGCATTTTTACAAACATTTTCAAGGACCCAGTCAAACAATGGCTTGTTAATTAAAGCAATCAACTCCTTGGAATCAGAGTGAAGTTCCCACTCTACCTTGGTGGAAATCCGAGGACGGAGGTAAGAGACCGTATCCTCAATAATTTCAAATACATTTTCAGGCTGAATTACAGGACTACTGCCAATGCTGCTAAATCTTTCCGTTACTACCCTTAACTTGGTCACATCCTTATCCATCTCCTGAATAATTTCTTTATTTTCATCCCAAACAGGCGAATTTTTTAGATAATCCATCCAGGCCATGAGTGAGGCTATGGGAGTTCCCAATTGATGAGCCGTTTCTTTGGTGAGTCCTGCCCAGACCCGGTTTTGTTCGGAGAGCTTACTTTGATTGAAAACGACATAGACCAAAACCCCAAAAAGTAAAATGACTGCTAACTGGATATAGGGATAATAATTTAAGTTAGTCAATAATGCAGAATTTCGGTAATAAATGCGCATCCCTGCTTCTTGCAGTACAATAGGCGGAAAATCATCCTGCATTTCTAGCAACTCCCTCGCTAAAATCTGAGCAGAATCTGCTTGATTTTTACTCTTTTTGAAATCAATATTTCTAAAGTCAATGGGATTCCCTAACCCATCTACTAAAATAATTGGGAAAGAATAATTCTGCTGGATTATCTCTTGATTGATAAAAGTGAGGTTCTCCGTCGTAGTTGCGGCATAATCCAAAGCTGCAGATAGAACAAGAATTTGTCGATTCTCTCGAGCACGTAATTCTTCAACGAGGCGCTGGGTATAGCCAATTGAACCCAATCCCAACAATACTGAGATAAAAAAAATCAGCCATTTGACTAGTTTCTTATTCTGGTAAAAATCGATGGACGCCAAATCCTGAAACTTATTTTTCATTTACTCAGCAAGTATGGTGTACAAATAACTGCAGAAACAGGTTTAAAGTATTTGTACGTTAGGAAAAATAAGATTTTCTATCAAAATCAACTAACTCCTTAAGCAAAATTTTACAAATCAATTGTTCCCTTTTACGAAAAGGTATATCAATGGTTTGTCCGAATCCATTTCAGTAAGGTTCGGTAAGTAGGCTTTGTCCCATGCATCAAAATCCCAATCCGGTATACTTTGGAAGCCATCCAGGTGGTCCCTAAAAATCCGAGCATTAGTAAGCCCATCGATAGTGCCAATTCCCAAAATGGCACTCCATAGCTGATTCGCCCCATCATCGCTATGGGCGAAGTAAGTGGAACTATCGAAAGCCAGAAGGAAACACTACTATACGGGTCTTGCAAAACAAATACAAAAAGGCTCATGTAACCGACCAACAAAGGTATCGTAATAGGAAACATGAATTGTTGGGCATCTGAAGGGGCGTCAACTGCTGCACCAACTGCTGCAAACAAAGCACCATACAGCAGGTATCCCCCCAAAAAATAGAAAATAAATGCCACAATCAACCTAACAAAATCAATGCTTTCAATAACATGTAGTATCCCTCCCAAATCTCCTGCTTCTGATGTAGCAGCCATCAATTCAGGATTTGCCATTTCCATGGCTTGCTGTTGGGGCATTTGCATTCCTAATACGCCCACAACAATCGTAGATAGCGTCCCAACAAGAAATACCCAAATTAAAAATTGGGTCAATCCTACTGCGCCTATACCCACTATTTTTCCCATCATCAATTGAAATGGACGTAAAGATGAAACCAAAATCTCGACGATTCGAGTTGATTTTTCTTCAATCACTCCTTGCATAATCTGATTCCCGTAGATAAAAATAAATAGGTAAATCAGTATCCCTGCTAAAAACCCAAGAGCGTAGTTGACTGTGGCATCAGTAATTACCTCTTCCCCAGCCTCTCCTAGAGTCAGGGATTGAATCTTTACTTGGGTACGAATTTCTTTCAATACGGCAGGATCTATTCCATTTGCATATAGCCGTAAATCTTCTACTTTTCGCTTTAATGCTGCTTCCAAATAGCCAATTAAGGCGGTGCTAGGATTTTCTATGCCATAAAATTGAATGCCTTGAGGAGATGATAATTCCATTTTTGGTAAATATAGTGCTCCATAGCGCTTCCCCTCCAAGACCAAGGCTTTGGCTTCCTCCAAGGTCTTTGAAGAAGAACTAAATGCATATTGCTCAGAACTTTCCATGAAAAATAGTCCTGTTTCATCCACCACTTCAATCACACGCAAGGATTGATTTTCCTTTTCTTCTACCGCAATCCAGACAAAAACTGCAAGGATTGCTGGAAAAATTAAAGGAGTCAGTATGGTAGCAATCAAAAAAGACTTTTTCTTTACCCTCGCTAGATATTCCCTTTGAATCACCAAAAATACCTTATGCATCTACACTTGAATTTACCTGTTGAATAAATATTTCTTCCATACTTGGAAATACCTCTTGAAAAGCGAGTATTTCCCCAAAGGACATGAGTTCACGAAGCAACTGATTTGGAGACTGTCCTTGGAGAGGAAGCAGTAGGCTCACGCGGTTTTTTTCGGTGGATTCTACCTCCCACTGGTTTGGCAGTGCTGTATTTCCCAATTCAAGCGTCACTCGTATTTGAGCGGGTCTAAATCTTGATTTTATATCCAGAATACTGCCGTCCAATAGTTTCTTAGATTTATGAATCATCGCCACTTGGTCGCAAAGTAATTCCACAGATTCCATGCGATGGGTGCTCAGTAAAATAGTAGTGCCCTCCTTTTTCAAGTTGATAATTTCAGTTTTTAGTAGCGCTGCATTTACTGGGTCAAATCCTGAAAAAGGTTCGTCCAAAATCAATAAGCGAGGCTGATGAATTACGGTAGCAATAAACTGGATTTTTTGAGCCATCCCTTTGGATAAGTCTTCAATTTTTTTCCCCTTCCAAGAAGCTATTTCAAACCGTTCCAACCAGTAATTGACCCGCTGCTTTGCTTCCAGAGCTGTTAGCCCTTTAATCCTTGAGAAATAAATTAACTGATCCCAAACGGACATTTTTTTATACAAGCCTCGCTCCTCAGGCAGGTAGCCAATTTTGCGAATTGATGCACCGGAAAGAAGGACTCCATCCATACGGACCTCTCCACTATCCTGTTCAATAATTTGATTGATAATACGGATTAAGGTGGTTTTTCCAGCTCCATTTGGGCCAAGTAATCCAAAAATCTCTCCTTCCTGAACCCTTAGATCTAGTTCCGAAAGTGCGCAATGGCTACCATACGATTTATTGAGTTTGTGAATTTCTAGCATCGTTATTCAATGGTAACTGAGCCAACTCCCACATCAAGAAAAAATTCCATAAGCTTGGGGTCTGTCGCAGTATAGCCTTTGGTAACAAAAATATTATTCCCCATAGATTTCAAATAAGTAGGGATAGCGGTTCGACAAAGCGGTGTAGTTTTAATCGTTATTTTGATGGGGTGAACCGCTGAAGGAAGTTTCAAAAAAATAGTACCGCCCCCTACTGCGGCGATTACTTGACTTTTTTGCATGGGACGGCCTGAAAAATCAAGATTGATTTTTCCATAATTCACTTCCAATATTACTTTTTCAGCTTGAGTAAACTGGGCTTGATGCAGGTCAACTGCCCCCATATTGAGTAAGACCAAAAGCGTATCCATCACCATTAAATTAGGCGTCAAACCGCTGGAATGAATGTAAACATCTGCACTTGCACTCTTTATTTTTAATTTGGATACTGCCAGCTGTGCCAAATCAAAATCTGCCGTCCCCATTCCTAGATTAAACTCCAAATCATAGGCATGGTCTGAAGTGAGACCTACATCCCAGGTATGGTCAAAATCATTTGCAGTGGAAAACAACTTAGAGGTGATACTTTTTCCTAAATTATCTGATTCAATATTAGTGTGTACCAAACTCGCTACCAAGTGATTCATTGTTTTGGAAGACTGAAAATCTGGTAAAATGTTGGCTTGCAAAAGATGCCCATGGATTCGAAGGGGATCTATGCCTACACTGCGCTTCACTTGAGTTTGACTTTTGTATGTACTAAAGCTTAAGCTAACTCGGTTAATATCACTGGACGATGGAACGCGGTATTCGCGGACAAATTGAGCGTTCACGCTAGTAACAAATAGCGCTAGAAACAAAAGAAATAAGCAAAATTTGTTGAGCATAGGGATAGGGTACGAAGCAAACCTAAAAAAGTTATTGAAAATATGAAAAAAGCCAGAGCTTAACTCTGGCTTTCCATTTTTTTAAAAAAACTCTTTCATCCGATCAAAGAAAGACTTTTCCTGCTTGCCCGGGTCTGGTTTAAAATTTTCTGAATTTTTCAACCCTTCCAAAACCAGCCTCTCTTCCTTGGAAAGTGTTGTTGGAGTCCAAATATTGACCATAATCAATTGATCTCCTTTTCCATACCCATTGATATCTTTGATGCCTTTTCCCTTTAATCGAAGCATCTTTCCGCTTTGGGTCCCAGGATCTATTTTTATTTTCACCTTTCCATCAAGGGTTGGGACTTCCACCGATTCCCCCAATGCAGCATCAATAAAGGAGATATGCAAATCATAAATGACATTGTTGCCTTCACGCTGAAATACTCCGTCTTCTGCCTCCTCAATTACAATCAATAAATCTCCGGGGATTCCTCCCGGAATCTCATTTCCTTTGCTGGACATACTGAGTTGCATGCCTTCCCCTACACCGCCAGGAATAGTAATGGAAATTACTTCTTCTTTGAGCAGTAGCCCTCTTGAATCTGCTTCTTCCGGCTTCTTGTCCACCAATTGGCCAGATCCCGCACAGACCCCACAGGTACTTGCAGATACCATCTGGCCCAACATCGTATTCACTACTTTTTTCACTTGACCACTACCCTGGCAGGCACTACAGGTCTTAAAAGAAACACCAGGCGCAACCACCTGCCGCTTTACTTTTATTTTCTTTTCAACCCCATTCGCTATTTCACTCAGGGTAAGTTTCAATTTTACGCGCAGGTTGGTTCCTTTTTTGGTTCGTCGTCCACCACCGCCTCCACCAAAGAAGGATCCAAATCCACCTCCACCAAAAATGTCTCCAAATTGGGAGAATATGTCCTCCATATTCATCCCTCCTCCTCCAAAGCCTCCGTTACCCCCTAACCCTTGATGGCCAAACTGATCGTAACGCTGCTTTTTTTCAGGATTACTCAATACCTCGTAGGCTTCAGCAGCTTCCTTAAACTTTTCTTCAGCCTCGGGATTGTCTGGATTTTTATCAGGATGATATTGAATCGCAAGTTTGCGGTATGCTTTCTTGATTTCTTCTGCATTGGCAGACTTTGAAATACCAAGAACCTCGTAATAGTCTCTTTTTGCCATATTTTTTTATGCTCCAGTCACAACTTTGGCGAATCGAACCACCTTCTCCCCTAAGAAGTATCCTTTTTCTACCACGTCTATCACTGCGCCCTTTAATTCAGGACTTGGTGAGGGAATTTGTGTGATTGCTTCTTGCGTATCGGGATTAAAGGGTTGACCTATTAACTCTTCCATTGGCTTTAATCCTCTAGAGTCAAGGATTTTTACAAGTTTTTGAAAAATCAATTGATTTCCTTCTTGAATTTTTTGTGGATCAGTTTCCTTTTCTGCTGCCTTAAAAGCGCGCTCAAAGTCATCTACAACAGGGATAAGGTCCTTCAAAACCTCTTCAGATGCAGTTTTTATCAAGTCAATTCTCTCTTTAGCCGTCCTTTTTCTGAAATTTTCAAAATCAGAATACAAGCGAAGGTATTTTTCTTTTAGTTCTACCACTTCTAGCGTCAACTTTTCTTCTTGACTGAGGGTATTTTCTTCAGCAACTTCATCCGTGGGAGGAGTTGCTCCCTCCACTGAATTTTCGTCTAGGTTCAATGCTGTTTCCTGCTCTTCGTGATCTTTATTTTCCATGGGTTTAGGAATCATAGTTGGTTTTTTGAATTTATCAAGGAGTTTGCCAGAACCACAAGGCTGACAAAGTGGCGGATTTAATCATGGATTGCCTGCCAGATTAAATCCTTTAGTTTCTCCAAATTAAACTGGCTGACAGAAGAAATAAAGACATAGGGGAGGTCATTCGGGATTTCCTGTTCCATCTCACGCATCAATTCCTCATCGAGCATATCTACTTTAGAAATCGCAAGCAACCGTTTTTTATCCAGAAGTTCTGGGTTATACTTTCTAAGTTCTCCCAGTAAAATCCGGTATTGCTCCTTTATATCTTTGGCATCAGCGGGGATGAGAAACAACAGGATGGAGTTTCGCTCAATGTGACGCAAAAATCGAATTCCCAAGCCCTTACCCTCAGCAGCTCCTTCGATAATTCCTGGGATATCCGCCATTACAAAGGATTTATCGTCCCGGTAACTCACTACGCCCAGATTGGGCACCAAGGTAGTGAACGGATAGTCTCCAATTTCTGGCCTAGCCGCTGAAATGGAAGAAAGTAAAGTAGACTTTCCTGCATTCGGAAATCCCACCAAACCTACATCCGCCAGTAATTTCAATTCTAAAATAATCCACTCTTCAATCCCATCTTCTCCTGGTTGTGC
Source organism: Algoriphagus sp. (assembly GCA_023255285.1). Taxonomy (GTDB): domain Bacteria; phylum Bacteroidota; class Bacteroidia; order Cytophagales; family Cyclobacteriaceae; genus Algoriphagus. Next base: position 2,348 of record JALRIY010000019.1, on the reverse strand, counting down.
AAAATGCGGAGCTTGATTGGTAGCCGTTTTGAAGTGATCGTTTCCCAAACCTCCTCTTCCCCCCTTGGTAAGAATAATCTCCTGTCCATGGGTAGTGATTTCAAATCGCTTTTCCCCTGTTTCTGCATCTTTAGCCACCGTACCCAGCGGAACTTCCAAGATTACATCTTTCCCATCCGCACCTGTTCTTCTTCCTCCATCCCCTCCCTTTCCAGGATCGGCAATGACATGCTTCTTGTACTTCAAATGGAGCAAAGTCCAAATTTGGGAACTACCTCTCAAGATAATATGTCCTCCTCTACCCCCATCCCCTCCATCAGGCCCTCCTTTTGGCACGTGTTTTTCCCTACGGAAATGTACCGAACCTGCGCCTCCTGCCCCAGATCTGGAACAGAATTTAACATAGTCAATAAAATTAGAGTCAGCCATGGGTAGTGAAAGAAAAAAGGCTAAGCCCTAGAGCCTAGCCAAGTCTTGAAGGTACAAATCTAACAAAAGCTTCAAATCAAAACCCATCAATTACGGTAGTAATCTGATTAAAGATCTCTTCGATCTGACCTACTCCATTAATCTGATGAAATTTTCCTTGCTTTTCATAGTAAGAAGCCACTGGTAAAGTCTCATCCAAATAGACTTGAATTCGGGTGTTGATTTTTTCTTCTTCCTGATCATCTATACGACCTGAAGTTTTTCCCCTTTCTAAAATCCGTTCTTTTAAGATCGCTTGCGGCACATCCAAAGCAATCATTCCTGAAATATGCATTCCATTTTTTTGTAACATTACATCTAAAGCCTCCGCTTGTGCAGTAGTACGAGGAAACCCATCAAAAATAAACCCCTTGCTATCGGTAGAAGTGCTAATTTTATGTTCTACCATTTGAATTACTACAGCATCAGGCACCAAATGACCCTGGTCCATGTACCCTTTGGCCAATTTTCCCAATTCGGTACCCTCACCTAAATGTTTTCGAAATAAATCTCCTGTAGAAAGGTGGGTTAAGCCATAGGAAGCAATGATTTTTTCACTCTGTGTACCTTTCCCAGCACCAGGAGGGCCAAACAATACAAGATTAAGCATATAAAAGTCTATTTAGGGAATACTAAGCTGATAAATAGCAGGAATATTTCGGCCTTCTCCATCGTAATCAAGACCAAATCCAACCACAAATTTATTCGGAATTTCAAAACCGACATAATCAATTGGATAATTAAACTCAAAAGCATCCTTTTTGAACAATAGAGAGGCAATTGCTATCCGTTTAGGTTGGAAGGACCTCAACTGATTTAGTAAATAGGATATACTTTTTCCCGTGTCTACAATATCCTCAACCAATAAAATGCATTTGCCTGCAATCGAAGCAGGTATTCCAATCACCTCAGTCACCTTTCCTGTGGATACCAATCCGGAATACGAAGAGATTTTAAGAAACTCACAGGTGACTGAAATCGGGATGGCCCTTACCAAATCGGCCATGAAAATAAATGAACCGTTGAGTACTCCTACAATCACCAAGTCTTCCCCCATAAAATCATTTCCAATCTGAAGCCCCAATAGTTTAATTCTTTCCTGAATTTGGTCTTCAGAAAGGTAGGCTTCAAACCATTTATCTTTAACTTTTATCTTTTTCATCCAATATGCTTAAAGTGCGTCCATCAAGTATCGATACACCTGTATCATGGAATCCAAATCCTTCAATGAAACTTTTTCATCTGGGCTGTGCACATGGTCCTCTGCCGCACCTATAAAACACCAGTCTATTGCATAGGGAGAAAATTGAATTTCTCTACCATCACTCCCTCCATAAGCTTCCACCTCTTTCCAGGACATCGTGAAGAAATACCCTGGAACGCCCGAGGCACGCGAAGCCATCACAACGGCCCGAAGCGTCTACGACGAGGCCAACCGCATTGACGACTACTTGACCTGGGTGCAGGGCATCGATTTTGCCCAAATCCGCGCCAGCGAATTGGACAGCGTTGCCTACATGTCGGCCTACGACAAGTATGCCTCCAGCAAGTTTGACGAAGCGATGGCAGGCTTTGACCGCTACATGAAGCGCTTCCCTGACGGATTCTTTACGGTGAAGGCCAACCACTACGCGGGCGAATCTGCACGTCGTTTGAACAAAGCGGACGAGGCCTTGGGCTACTTCCGCAAGGTAACGCAAGCGCCTGTGGGCGAGCACCACATCAATGCTTGGACGTGGATTTTGCGCATTAGTTCGGCCCGAAAGAACGCCGACGAAATGCTCATCGCCGCGGAATCAGTCCTCGCTTTGAGCGACGACCCCAGCCTGCTTCGCGAGGCCAATGTCGCCATGATGCGCGGCCATCAAACCTTGAAGCAC